>NZ_CP043051.1:3162687-3462687 GCF_008121495.1 Mediterraneibacter gnavus ATCC 29149
CGGCATTTACCAACTTATGAAAAGATAATCAGAAATTTAGTAAGTTTTTGTATTAAAAAACATATCCCGGATGAAATACGATCCGGGATGTGTTGAAAAATCAGAGATTTAACGGATAAAGTTTGTCTTTACCTTCTCTTCTGATTCCGGTTTTGAAATTCCAGCATTTTTTCCGGCTTCCAGACAATGCAGAAGCCATGCCATATTTTTGCCGAGAACATGCATGATCTGAATTCCTTCTTTGTCCTGAAGTACTTCATCCGGAGTGTTGCCGTGTACCATATTCCAATAGTTGGAAGAAACGATTGGCATCTGGTGGAATGAAAAGTATTTTAAGAGGACATCCAAGGTTGCTGTGGTGCCGGCGCGTCTTGCGGATGCAATGGCGGCAGCAGGTTTCAGCAACATATCTTTTCCGGCAAGAGAACAGAACTTATCCATAAATTCGATGATCTGCCCGCTTGGAGATGCCCAGTATACCGGAGAGCCGACGATCAGAGCATCTGCCTCTTTCATCTTTTCGGCAGCTGCTCTTACATTTTCAAGTTCCGGGGTTCCAGCCTGAAAAATTTCGCTTTCGATTCCGTTTTTCTCTAAAACCCCGGCAATCTGGATAAGTGCGGTATACGTGCAGCCTTCTTTTCTCGGGCTTCCATTTAACATCAAAACTTTCATTTTCAATTCCTTCTTTCTTTTGAGCTTATAATAAATATTATAACGCAGAAGGAACTTTTATGTAAATATTAAGAAAACAGTTTCATAGAGAAAAGGTTACTCTTCCTCATGGCTGGCAGCATATTTTCTGCCAAGCTTGATCAGACCGGCAAAATAGAGAGCGGTCAAAACACCTGCGATAATATAAGCAACTGTCATTGGCAGACCAAATCCAATTTTCTGACTCAAAATGAAAGAAGATATGATGAACATATAAAAACTTCCTGGAATCAATGCAATCAGATAGATTCCTTTTTTTGCCCCCTTTTTCGCCATCAGATAAATAGTAATTGCAGCAAATGCGAAAACTCCGATGGTCTGGTTGCTCCATGCAAAATATCTCCAGAGGATATTAAATCCTTCTGTATTCATTTTTGCAAAAACAAGGATCAAAATGACAGGAATAAAAATTCCCAATGTCACAAGTACACGATTTTTTCTGGTTTTCTGATCAATGTGCAGGTAATCTGCAACCATCAGACGGCAGGAGCGAAGGGCTGTATCTCCGGATGTGATTGGAAGAACAATCACACCGAGGATTGCGATGATTCCTCCCACAGGACCAAGCAGACCTTTTGCAACTTCGCCAACTGCTGCGGTAGCTCCGGCAGTAGAACCGCTGTTGTAAAGTCCCATAGCTGCTGCTGCCCAGATCATGGCGATCAGGCCTTCCAGAATCATCATTCCATAAAAGACTGTGCGTCCTTCTTTTTCATGTTCTACAGAGCGTCCAATTAAAGTACACTGTGTAGAGTGAAAACCAGATGTAATTCCACAGGCTACTGTTACGAAAAAGACAGGAATGAATTTTGTTCCTGCTCCCGAATTTCCTTCTGCATCAAAGATCGGATACACATCAAAAATTCCTTTGAGACCATGGCTGAAATCAATATTATCAAGCTGATATCCCTGAATAAAGATTCCAGCAAATACTCCGACTGCCGATAAGAGCAGAATCGCACCGAAAATCGGATAAATCTTACCAATGATCTTATCAATCGGGAACAAAGTTGCGACCAGATAGTAAAGTAAGATCACTCCGTAAATTACCCATGTCCATACATTGACATCCTGAAATCCGCAAATCTGTCCTGCGAATAGATCTCCCGGGGTATAGGTGAAAACAGCACCAACAAGAAGCATCAGAAAACAAAGGAAAATATTATACACCTGATAGGTTTTATTTCCCAGAAATTTCCGGATGATTCCCGGCATTTGTGCACCATTCTGGCGAAGTGACATCATTCCGCTTAAATAGTCATGTGTTGCACCGCTGATCACACATCCGATTGGAATGGTAATAAATGCGATTGGTCCAAACAAGATCCCCTGAATCGGCCCAAAAATCGGACCAGTACCTGCGATATTTAAGAGGTTGATCAATGCGTTCTTCCATTTATTCATAGGAACATAATCAATACCGTCTTTCATTCGTACGGCTGGAGTCTCGCGATCGTCAGGTTTAAAGACATGCTCTACAAATTTCCCGTACAGCCAGCCTCCAAGTAAAAGTATTACAAGCCCTGTTATAAAAGTTGCCATAAAATTTTCATCTCCCATTCCTTTATAATAGAGTGCACTCTGTTTTATAGATATTTTATACTTTTTTAATAAATTGTCAATAGGTTTTGCACTGTTTTCTTTATTTTTTTAAAGAACTGGCAAATTAACGCTTTAGCTTAATAAACTTTTAAAAGTAAAAAAGACAGGATTGCCATCTCTTTCAACGGCTGTCCTGTCTGGTTCTGTTTACATCAGTTTTCTGAATAAGTTTTTCAGATCTTCTACACTGGCATCTTTTGGATTGCCTGGTGCACATGCATCTGCGTGCGCAGATTCGGCAAGGAACGGAAGATCTTCTTCTTTGAGTGCTTCCAGTTTTGTTGGGATTCCTACATCTACAGAAAGTTTCTGTACTGCATCCACAGCAGCTTTTCTGTACTCGTCAGCAGACATCTCATCTACACCTTTCACGCCCATAGCACATGCGATTTCGCGATATTTTTCTCCGGAGCAATCTGCATTGTATTCCATAACAATTGGAAGCATCATCGCACATGCGACACCATGAGGCGTATCATAAACAGCTCCTAATGTATGTGCCATGGAATGCGCAATTCCAAGGCCGACATTGGAAAATCCCATCCCTGCGATATACTGTCCGAGAGCCATTCCTTCCCGTCCTTCTTTTTCATTTGCTACTGCACTTCTCAAAGATCTGGAAATGATCTCGATCGCTTTTAAGTGGAACATATCTGTCATCTCCCATGCTCCTTTGGTTGTATAACCTTCGATGGCATGTGTCAGTGCATCCATACCGGTAGAGGCAGTCAGTCCCTTTGGCATAGAGGACATCATATCCGGATCAACGATCGCAATGATCGGCATATCATGCGGATCCACACAGACCAATTTTCTTTTTCTTTCCACATCTGTGATCACATAGTTGATGGTAACTTCTGCAGCTGTTCCTGCAGTTGTCGGAACGGCAATGATTGGAATACAGGGTTTTGTTGTAGGCGCCACACCCTCCAGACTTCTTACGTCTTCAAATTCCGGATTTGCAATGATAATACCGATTGCCTTTGCGGTATCCATAGAAGAACCGCCGCCAATTGCAACAATGTAATCTGCTTTGGCAGCTTTGAATGCGGCAACACCATTCTGTACATTTTCGATGGTCGGGTTTGCTTTGATGTCAGAATAAATTTCATAAGCAAGCCCAGCTTTGTCAAGAACGTCTGTCACCTTTCCTGTGACTCCGAATTTGATCAGATCCGGATCCGAGCAGACGAATGCTTTTTTGAAAGCTCTTGCCTTTGCTTCTGCTGCAATTTCCTGGATTGCTCCTGCCCCATGATAAGATGTTTCGTTCAGCATAATTCTATTTGCCATTTGTATCACTCTCCTTTGTTTTGATTTTAACAATTTTCACAAAAATAGAAAGTGAAAAACTGTCAAATTTGTCACTTTACAATAGATTTAATACCTTAAATACTTCCATTAGTTTCAGAGGCATAGCATCAACCAGAGAGCGTGCAATTTCTTCTGGAGTTCCTTTCAACTTTCCAAGAACCCACTGTACAGTCATATAGATGGAACCCTGGCAATACATTTCCAGTAAGAAACGCAAATGCTCTGAAATTTTCTCTCCGGTCTTCTGTTCAATCTGGTCTGTATAAAATTGAAGGATCAGATGAAAGTCGTGATCCCTCAGGCAGTTCTGATCATCATTCTTAAAGGCAGTACGAAAAAACAGATTCTCCTGCTGGATATAATAAAATTTATTGACAAGTCCTTCGTAGATTGTTTCGCTCTTTCCCATGTACTCGAAAGATTTCAAAAGAATCTTATCAAAATACCAGTTGATCAAATCGTATTTGTCCTGAAAGTTTCGGTAAAAGGTCTGCCTTGTTGTACCGCATACTTCAACAATTTCTTTTACTGTGATTTTTTCTACCGGCGCATATTTCATACATTCTTTCATCGCTTCCGAAAGCCGGTATTTCATACGTTCCGGATCCCTGGAAGGTTCTTTGGTATTCTGTAGTTTTTCCATGCGTGTTTCAGCTCCGTGATTTTTATCATTTATAAAGACAGTTTATCATGAAGACAGTGTGGAAACAATACAGATGTGTGTGAAAGCGGCTGTAATTCATAAATTTGATGGATACGATCATACCAACAGTTGTGGATCCCTGTGCAAATTTTGTGGACAGATAACAGACGATTCCGATATAGACAGCAATAGTTCCCGTCAGGATTTTTGTCTTGATCCTGACATTCTGTTCTTTCAGATAGCTGTCCAGATATTTTGGATATGCACCGCGCGCCTGAACATCTGCAAAGAAATAGTTTTTCTGTTCTGCCTGCATTGCTGCCAGTACATCCTCCGGCTTTGGTGTCAGCGGGTATGTCGGCATTGCCAGAATCATGCAGCCAACCTGACTGTCCGGCATAATCTCATGCGCCAGCTTTACTGCTTTTGCTGATGCAACCAGTTCATGATGGATTGCCTGATACAGCTCCTGCTTTGTGAGCTGTTCCTTTGGAGTCAGGATTCCACCGCTGATCAGAGGCTGATGCAGCACAGAATTGATTTCATTAGAAGTAAGCCAGTACTTTACTTTTCCTTTGTAGCGTTCAAAGATTACTTTACAGAAATTCATATAAAAGTCGATGAGCTTTCGGCTCCTCCATCCGTCATACTCTCTTGCAAGATGCAATGGAGTCTCGTAATGGGAAATCGTCACCAATGGCTCAATACCATACTTTTTGCACTCATTCAGTACATCATCATAGAAGTGAAGTTCTTTTTCATTTGGCTCTTTGTCATTTCCATTTGGGAAAATTCTGGACCATGCAATAGAAAATCGAAACACCTTAAATCCCATCTCTGCAAGCATGGCAATATCTTCTTTGTAACGATGGTAAAAATCGACTGCCACAAGCTTCATGTTGTCCGCTGTAGGTTCTTCTGTAGGTGCCCCCTTGATTCCCTTTGGCATGATATCCTGAATGGACAGCCCTTTTCCATCCTCCAAATACGCTCCTTCACACTGGTTGGCTGCCACTGCCCGCCCCATAAAAAATCCTTTGGAAATATTACTCGATTCATCTCTTTTTTATCCTTTCTCTATTTTTTGACTGTTAAAATTGCATCTCCTGCTTTTACCGGACCGAATTCTTTTTGTACCACGATTTCTGAAAAATCATCTGCGTTTGTAATAAGAACCGGTGTAATGACATCATGTGTTTTCTGGATTTCCTGCAGATCAAATGTAATCAGCGGATCACCTTTTTTCACCAGATCCCCCTGAGAAATATGCACCTCAAAATGAGTTCCGCCCAAATTTACCGTTTCCAGTCCTACATGGATCAAAAGCTCCATTCCCTGATCGTCTGTCAGTCCAATTGCATGTTTTGTATCAAAAAGAGCGGACACTACTCCGTCAAAAGGCGCATAGACGATTCCTTCTTTTGGAAGAATTGCAATTCCTTTTCCAAGTATCTCTTCTGAAAATGTGGGATCATTGACGTCTTTTAGAGATTTGAGTTCTCCTGTCAGCGGACTGAAAACAGTTTGTCCCAAAATAGAATGCTCTGCGTTTTCCTTTTGCTTTGGTTCGCACCCAAACAGCAGGATACTTCCGATTGTTCCTGTAATCGTCACTGCTGCTCCTGTGGCACAGGCTGGAAATGAACCCGGATTTTCCACAGATATGGAATTTACCACGGAGATCAGTCCCGGAAGTCCTGCATACACATACTGTGTTGCTCCCAGTATCGCAGCGATTGCACTTCCGATTGCAGCCCAGATACAGCCATAAATAAACGGTTTCTTTCTCGGCAGTGTAATCCCATAGATTGCCGGTTCTGTAATTCCGAAAATTCCTGTGATTCCGGCGGACAGTGCATCTGTTCTCAGCTGCTTGTCTTTTGCTTTTAAAAATACTCCAAATGCAGCTGCCATCTGTGAAATTACAGCAATCTGAATAAAAATCTGCAGTGTGTCCTGTCCGTTCTGCGCAAAATTGGCAATTACAATCGGAACCATCCCCCAGTGAATGCCAAAGATTACGATCACCTGCCACACCCCGCCGACAACTGCACCTGCGATCGGAGGCGCCATCTGATACAGAAGATTGTATCCGGCGGCAACTCCATTGGACAGCCACTGGATCAATGGATCGATCACAACGATGGTCAGTGGAACCAGCGCTGCCAGGCAGATAAGCGGAGTAAATAAGGATTTGATCAATTCCGGCAAATGTTTATTTAGAAATTTCTCCAGCTTGGACAGCAGTGCAACTAAAATCAAAGGCGGCAGTACAGAAGAGGTATAGGTGATTTCCGGATAGACTCCGGTTTCTGTCACGGATGGTACTGCCATTGTAAGAATGATCAGCAATCCCTGTAAAAGTCCTCCGGCTGCAAGGACATAACAGACAGGTGCAAATACTCCTGATATCATCTGAAGCAGGCGGTTTAACAGGTTTTCTTTTTCTTTTGGGCGTTCTTCCTGTTCTGCTTTTTTGTTTGTTTCAAGTTCTGCCGAAACTGCCTCGAATACATCTCCCACATGATTTCCTATCACGACTTGAAACTGTCCCTGTTTCTGTACAACCGTGATCACGCCGGGCAGGGCTTTGATTTTTTCCTCTGCCTGTCCGGGTGTATTTTTCAAAACCAGACGGAGTCTGGTCGCGCACCGTTGTGCACTGGCAATATTGTCTGCACCGCCTGCAAGACGAATGATATCATGTTCCAGCTTTTGATAATCTTTTACTGCTTCTGCCATTTTTCCCTCTCCTTTTCTTTACGCATTCAATCCTGCCTCGTATCCTTCCCGGATTCCAAGATATCCGTTTTTCACCCCATTGGCATCTCCCACTTTTAATACTTTGCAGGAAACATGTTCCATGGAATCCAGAAGGGTTCTGTCTGTTTTCACGCCGACTGCAATAATAACCGTATCAATATTTTCAAGTACAAATCTTTCCCCGTCTTTTTCTGCGGTTACCGTATGATCTCCGATTTCCAAAAGTTTTGTAGAAGTATGAATCTGAACTCCGTTTTGGAAAAACCGCTCTTTCATGTATTTTGTTGGAGCTGCTTCTCCATCTTTCATAATCTGCGGAAGCATTTCTATAATGGTTACCTGTTCACATTGCTGACCGAGCATATCGGCAGTTTCAGCTCCTACGAGACCGCCGCCGATGACTACAACACGATTGCCCGGCTCTGTTTTTCCAAGGAGTACATCATGAGCAGCTACGACAAAATCCTGATCTGCACCTTGAATCGGCGGAATAAACGGTCTGCTTCCGGTTGCGATGATGACCGTATCCGGTTCATAGAGTTTGATCAGTTCTGCATCGGCGGTTGTATTCAGAAGGATCTGTACATGCATTTTCTCCAGCATACTCTTCTGCTAGCACAAAAACGAAGTAAACTCGCTTTTTCCAATCGGAACCGATGCGGGAATCCACTGTCCGCCCAATCGGTCATTTTTTTCGATCAAAGTGACTTTATGTCCCTTTAACGCTGCCGAGATCGTAGCCTCACATCCTGCAATACCACCGCCTATAACGAGGACCTGTTTTGCCTTTTCGGCAGGAGTCAAATCATATTCATCTTCCATTCCGGTAAGCGGATTTACCAGGCAGCGGATACCGTTTCCTTTTCCGTTCTCTCCGATACAGCCATGCAGACAGCCGATACAACGGATCACTTCATCTCCCCGTCCTTTCAGAACCTTGTTTGGCAGTTCTGGATCCGCCAGGGAGGCTCTTGCCATGGTCACAAGATCTGCCTTTTTGGACTGGAGAACACTTTCCGCAATCTCTACATCATTGATTCGTCCTACAGCGATAACAGGAATCTGAACTGCTTTTTTCATTTCTGCGGCATGTTCCACATAACCCGCCCGCAGAAATACGGAGGGCGGAATGATCGTGTGCGTGGATGCGTATACACCCTGGGAACAGTGAATACAGTCTGCGCCCGCTTCTTCCATCAACCTTGCGATGACCTTTGACTCTTCGATATCCAGCCCGCCCGGCACATATTCTACAGAAGAGATCCGATACAACACCGGATAGTCTTTTCCGCATTTTTCTTTGATGTTCCGAATAATCTCCATGCCAAATCTTGCACGATTGCGGATCGTTCCGCCATATTCGTCACTTCGTTTGTTAGAAAACGGGGATGCGAAAGCGCCTGCCAGATATCCGTGCGCTCCATGCACTTCTACTGCATCAAATCCGGCTGCTTTGGCTCTTTTTGCACAGTCACCGAATTGCTCTACCAGAGTATGGATTTCCGGGATCGTCAATTCTCTGGGTGTTTCCGGCATACTTGGCTCCCGGACTGCAGAAGGGGCTACGGGCTGCACTCCGGTCACGGCACTGCTTGTCTCTCTTCCGGCATGATAAATCTGAGCTGCGATTTTTCCGCCTGCGGCGTGAACGCGTTCGGTCAGCTTCCGATGGCTTTCAATCTGCCCATCCGCCTTTTGCTTTGTGTTCGTGATAGGCAATAAATTTTTCGGTTGCCTTTCCGTCCGGTGTACAATAATTGGTCACCATGGCTGATACGACCATCCTGTTTTTCAGTTCCAGACCATTGATCTTCATAGGTTCAAAAACTTTCATGTTTGTCATCCTTTCTATTTCCTTGAATCTTTCTGATTTATACTATAAAAGTTCCTTCTGAATAGTTCCCCCCTCATATGAGGGAAAAGAACGATTTTTTCTTCTTTTTTCTTGACTCACAGGACCGATGGAAATTAGAATAAAATAAACAGATCTTAAGAACCGCTGAAAGGATGAAAAAAATGGCTGACATTGAACCGCATATCATTCCGAGTATTTATCTGGCAAATTATCTGAATGATTTTGAGGATGTAATCTTAAATTATGAGGTGCAGAAGACGCAGATCAGAAAAGGCAGTTATCTGACACAATATGGAGTGATCAATAACACTGCTTACTATATCAAAAACGGAATTGTCCATCTTTCACTTGGGCATGAACAGGGGAAGAAGTCTTTGAATATGTTTGGCCCCGGACTATTTTCCCGGTAGGCGTCGAGATTCATGAATTTCGTGTGGAATATGAAATGATCATACAGGCACTGACAGACTGTGAGGTATACAAGATGTCGTATCCCACTTTGAAAAAGATAGCAACAGAAAACGGAACCTTTGCCGGGGAGCTGCTTCGTGAGAATTGTGATTTTATCGGATATATGTTCTTTGACAGTATCAATCAGACATTTGAACCATGTCTGGCCAGAATTTGCGATATCTTATACCTCTATCTTACAAAAGTCCACCCGCTCTCTGCGAAAATCCCGCTGTCGCAGTCAGAACTTGCCAGCATTGCGGGAGCGTCCACTGCCCAGATGGAGCGCTCGATTTCGGATCCTGAAAAAAGAAGGGATCTTAGATACCTCCCGAAAACAAATAGAGATACTTGATGAAGAAAAATTACTGGCGCACTGTACGCTTGGAATGAGAAGCAACATTATCTGATTTTCTAATAAAATAGCTATGATTCAAACAATTTGAATCATAGCTATTTTAAAAAAGATTTGTCAAGAGCGAATGGGATATAATTTTACACCAATCCCCATCTATTCATAATATTTTCCAGTTCCAAGAATGGTACCAAACAACCCGAATACCCAAATCAAAGTAACCGCTTTTTGAGACGATTCCCACAAGCCTGCCGTAACCAGGAGAAAGCTGACAACAGGAAATAGGATCATGGATCCCAGCATCCAGTATCGGCAGCATTTTACAATATACGGCCAGTTACTGTTGTGAATCCGAATAAACGGAATATTCATTCGGAAGACCCCGTCGGACACATAATGAAGTTCATTTTCATCATAATAAGTCGGAAGCTGTTCTTTTGCAAATAAGCAGAACCCTGCACCAAATAAGGCAAATAAAGCTTCTAAAACAAAGATGTCCTTCTGGATCAGATTTACATCCTGCCATATTAAAATTCCGAATTCCAATATGCTGAATCCCAGGACAAACAAATACCACATTTTGTGAAAACCAGAATGTACGTGTTTTTGATTGTCTGACAAATGAATGGTTTTTCCCAGCAGTTCATCCATCTCCTGCGGCTCAAGTGCGGCATGAATCCGCTCACCTTTTAGCAGCTCTGCGACTGTTACTCCCAGGATATCTGCCAGAGGTTCCAATAAGGCGATATCTGGGAGACTCAGTCCACGTTCCCATTTTGATATCGCCTTATTAGAAAGAAACAGTTTTTCTGCCAGTTCCTTCTGTGTGTAACCTTTTTCTTTCCTCAGCGCTGCTACGAATCCCCCAAACTTTTGATTGTCAATTTCATACGTGAAAAACATCACTCCTTATTGTTTTGATATTTTCAGTATAAAGAATCCCTGAATTTTTGGCAATCGACTGTCGGTAGAATCGCATATTTCTGCTGTTTAAAACATACTGTCCCTTAAAATATCATGATCTCTCAGCAGTTTTTCAATCACAGTTCCTTTTACGATCCGTATCAATGGCTTTTTCAATGCATTGAGCGGTCCCGGCAGTTCAATCTCCAGCGGAGATCTTCCGTCCATCAATTTAACGGAACTGTCTAAAAGTTCTCGTACATCATACACACTGCCCCACACTTCCGGTACCCCGCGGTCTACACCGAGCAGTCCATAGACAGCTTCCATTGCTGTACGGACAGAATATTCTGTCGTAAATACGGTATCTCTCGGCGTATCTGCAAACTGTCCGAGAAATGCGAAATTGATGCAGCCATCCGGAATGACATCCGGCCGGTCTCCTTTTGTTCTCGGCATAAAGAATGCTGTAATATAAGGCATCATCGTCGGTACACAAAGTGCACTGTTTTTTGCGAGTTCCGGAATCTCATCTGTCGGCACGCCGATGTGATACAGCCATTCTGCCGTAATCTCCTCTCCGGTACAGTCTTTCATCGGTTTTTTGATATAATCTCCAGGAACATCCGTGAAAAGTCCGTAAACCCAGACGCATACTTTTTCCGGATCCTGCTGTTTGAACTGTCCCTGACGGTTGATCGTCCAGCTCATCAGCCACTTGGAGTCTTTACAGCTTACAATTCCTCCGGTCACAACGTTTCCACTGCGTGGATCCCGTTTGCAGATATTTGTAATATAAGGAATAATCTTATCATCCAGCGTTGTGATCGTAGCAGATTCCCAGTTAGTCTTTGAAATATCAGAACAGAACTTCTCCGGATGTCCAAAGGCCGGATCCTGTCTGGCAATATTTTTCCAGAGTGACCAGCAGCCGCTTGTACGGACTTCTGCATCTCCGTTCGGTGCGTGATGATGATCTCCGTAGACAGTTCCTTCTGTACAGCTTCCGTTTGTCACAAATACCAGATCTTTCTCAGTCAGAAGGATTCCTTTCTCCACACCATTGACTTTGCATTCAATGGCCGAAGCTACCTTCTTTCCGTCTTTTCTCTCAAATACGACGTTCGTTACTTCGGTATGAAACTGAAAATCAACACCTGCTGCTTCCAGATATTTCTGCATAGGAAGAATCAGAGATTCATATTGATTGTATCTTGTGAATTTCAAAGCGCTGAAATCCGGCAGTCCTGCAATATGATGAATGAATCTCTGGAAATACAGCTTCATCTCCAGTGCACTGTGCCAGTTTTCAAAAGCAAACATCGTTCTCCAGTAAAGCCAGAATGTAGAGTCAAAGACTTCTTCATCAAAAACATCCTCGATCGTCTTATCATACAGATCTTCATCCGGAGTCAGGAACAGCTTCATGATCTCCATGCAGCCCTTCTGGCTTAAATTAAATTTGCCGTCTGTATGGGCATCTTCTCCGCGATTGACAGTTGCCCGGCAAAGAGAGTAATTCGGATCGTGCTTGTTCAACCAGTAAAACTCATCCAAAACGGATGCATTCGGCACTTCCAGCGACGGAATACTGCGGAACAGATCCCACAGACATTCGAAATGATTTTCCATCTCACGTCCTCCGCGCATCACGTAACCTCTGGTCGGATCGAAGATACCGTCACATGCGCCTCCTGCAATATCCATTGCTTCCAGGATATGGATATGATCTCCCGGCATCTGTCCGTCTCTTACCAGGAAGCAGGCAGCTGCAAGAGAGGCGAGCCCGCTTCCTACGATATAAGCACTCTTCTCTTCCACCCCCTCCGGTTTTTCCGGTCTGGCAAATGCTTCATAATTTCCATTTGAATAATAGATCCCTTTTTTATTTTTCACCTGTTTTCCGCGTTCTGTGTTCCGGTAATCCTGATACCGGGCATCCATCTGTGCCTTCTTTTGCTTTTTCTGAGATTTTTTCTTCATATATGTGGCAGCTCCTGCACCTGCAGCGATCGCAGCAATTCCAATCCCAACGTGTTTTTTTGCCATAGTAATGACCACCTTTCCAGAAATGTCGTCCGATTCAGATCGGATATCTTTGTTTCTGCCCATATACTATGATTTTTATTCATGAAATTCAATTTACAAATCAGGACGTTTGATAAAATTTTTATCACGGATCGGTTTTTGATAAAAAATTCTGGACGGAATTCGTAATACTGCCATGTAGCGTCAGCGCCATATTGTCTACAATTTCACTGTAGTCCTCCTTCATGCCCTGTTTGATCCAGTCCAGCATGATTCCCACAAAACTATATTTGTAAAAATTTGCGATAAATTCTTTCTGTTCCTCCCGAATCTGCATTCCGGCTGTTTTCTCTTCCACAACTGCTTTCAGCAGATCATAGGTCAGATGAAACAGATAATTTTCAATCTGTTCCCTGCTGACAGAATGGTATGCATTGAGAATAAACGGCTTGTTTTCCAAAACTGCTTCAAAAATCTGCAGGATGCCTTCCTGCCATGTATCATAGGTCTTTTTCCCCTGCAGCGCTCTTTTTGCATCCTCCAGACAGGACCATTCAACCAGATCGTAAATATCTTTAAAGTGATAATAAAAAGCCATCCTGCTGATTCCGCAATCCGATGTAATATCAGAAATCGTAATCTTGTCCAGAGGTTTTTGAAGCATTACTTTCTTTAAAGATGCTTCCAGGGCCTGTTTCGTTGTGTTGGACATGAAATCCCTCCTTATCATGCGTTCCTTCCAATAGCATACAGGATAAACATGAACTTTACGTGAATTTTTTTCAATTATTTTCCCGAAAACTCTGTACAGTCAGATTCCGGTATGCTATACTCTACCTCGCATTTATCAAATCAGAGGTGCATTTTGCCCTCTGGACTGGTTCGTGAACTTCCCAGTATAAAAAACCAAGTATCTCGTAAGGTGGTCTTTGCCACGGAATAAAAAAGTAAAGGAGATTGGAGAATGAATGCAAAAAAAGTCATCATTGACTGCGATCCCGGGATCGATGACGCACTCGCCCTGATGCTGGCGCTGCGATCACCGGAACTTGAGATTTTAGGGATCACAGTTGTCTCTGGAAATGTACCGGCAAAAAAAGGCGCGTCAAATGCGCAAAAAGTTCTGCACTGGATGAACCGACCGGACATTCCTGTTTATCTTGGAGAAGAACTGCCGCTTGTCCGTCCTTATGTGGATGCTATGGATACCCACGGGGAAGACGGTCTCGGCGAATCTCATTACCCCGAAATCACAGATGGAACAATCAATACGGATGGTGTGGGCTTTCTTGCCCGTACACTGCATGAAGCTGCCCAAAAGGAGGAGCCGGTTTCGATCATTGCTCTGGGACCTCTGACAAACCTGGCCAGACTGGTTCAAAATGATCCTGAAAGTCTTGCCGGTCTTGGAGAACTGATCAGTATGGGCGGCAGCTGCCAGAGCCATGGAAACTGCTCTCCGGTCGCAGAGTACAACTACTGGTGCGATCCGCATGCCGCAGAAATTGTATATCGTGCATTTGAAGAACTGCCTGTTTTACAGGACAAACAGATTCACATGGTGGGACTGGATGTGACAAGAAAAATCGTCCTGACTCCTGACATTTTAGAATATATGTGTTGTGTGAATCCGCAGATGGGCGAACGTATCCGAAATATTACCCGGTTCTATTTTGATTTTCACTGGAAACAGGAAGGAATCATCGGCTGTGTCATCAATGATCCGCTTGCAGTCGCTTACTTTATCGACCGTACTCTCTGCAGCGGAATGGAAGCCTGTACGAGAATTGCAACGGAAGGTCTGTGTATCGGACAGAGCGTTGTAGACAGATTTGACTTCTGGAAAGGACATAAAAACAGCTATATTCTGACCAGGACATCTCCATTGTCATTTATGCAGATGTTTTTTGACAGAGTTCTTGGTGTACCAGACAAAACAAGCCTGCCCATGCTGGAACAGATCATGAAAGGAGACGTATTATGAGAAAATTTTCAACCAATAAACTTTGTATCCTCGCCCTTTGTTCGGTGATCAACCTGATCGGAGGTCAGATCGCACTGCTGCTTCGCCTTCCGATTTATCTGGATTCTTTTGGAACGGTGTTTGCGGCCGCTGTGATGGGGCCTTTTTATGGAATGATTCCCGGAATCGTCAGTAATCTGATCGGAGGCGTGACAACTGATATTTACGCGCTTTATTACCTTCCGGTCCAGATGATCACCGGATGTATGGCCGGTTTTGTTTTCCGGAAAATGCCGCCTCATGGCGGAAAAGATCTGGGAAAAATCCTGTTTGGAGCCGGAATGATCAGTATTCCGGGAACGCTGGTCAGCTCTTCTATTACTGCAATCGTATTCGGTGGAATCACCTCGTCCGGATCTACACTTCTGGTGCAGCTGTTCCATCATCTTGGTCTGGGGCTGACTGCAAGTGTATGCATGGTTCAGGGATTGACCGACTATGCAGACAGAGCGATCGTTCTGGCACTGACAGCCGTACTTCTGGCACTGCTTCCTTCTTCCGTTAAAGCAGCAGTAAATAAGTAAGGAGAATATTCATGGAAAG
The DNA here is from genome assembly GCF_008121495.1 of Mediterraneibacter gnavus ATCC 29149. Taxonomy (NCBI): domain Bacteria; kingdom Bacillati; phylum Bacillota; class Clostridia; order Lachnospirales; family Lachnospiraceae; genus Mediterraneibacter; species Mediterraneibacter gnavus. Next base: position 3,177,881 of record NZ_CP043051.1, read on the forward strand.
ATACAATAAGATTACAAATAAAAATCCGCGGGAAATCGTGCTGTTAAAAGGCAGACCCTGTGCCTGGGGAAAATGCCGTTTCTGTGATTATATTGAGGATAATTCACGGGATGTTCAGGAAATGAACGCTCTGAATCAGGAAGTCCTCTCCCATGTCACCGGAGAACTCGGTGTATTGGAAGTCATCAATTCGGGAAGCTGTTTTGAGCTTCCCGAAGAGACTCTGAAAATGATCAAAGAAATTATTGCGGAAAAGCAGATCCACCGTCTGTTTTTTGAATCCCACTGGATGTACCGGAAACATCTGCAGAAAATGCGGGATTATATGGGAATTCCCATTACTTTTAAAATTGGTGTGGAAACATTTGATAAAACCTTCCGGGAGGAGTATTTAAATAAGCATGCAGATTTTGACTCTCCGGAAGAAGTCCGCAAATACTTTGATTCACCCTGCCTGATGGTCGGCATCAAAGGCCAGACAAAAGAAATGATCGATTATGATATTCGGATGTTAAAGACACATTTTGAATTGGGAACTGTCAATGTGTTTACGAACAACAGCACGGACGTCAAACGGGATCAGGAACTGGTTGACTGGTTTATGCAAAAATATGCCGACCTTCTGGAAGATCCGTCTGTGGAAGTCCTGTATGAAAAAACCGATTTCGGTGTGGGGGATTGATTTGCTTTTGTTTTCCTGTTACTTTGCATTCCACTGTCCGATCACTTCATTGACAGTTGAAACGGTTACAAACACGTCCTTTTTTGTGGTGTGCAGATAGTTGAGAAGCAGCCGGTACTCCTGCTGTGCAAGAATCGTCACAAGTTCTGTACGGTGTTTTTCATCATAGGCGCCCTGGGCGACATAGAGGGTGGCACCGCGTTTCAGATCATGGATGATATAATTCTGTATTTCCTTATAATCATCAGAAATGATGCACACCCGTTTTCGCTTATTAAATCCATCAATAAAATAATCCACAGCCATACCGTTTGCATACGTTCCAAGCAGACTGACAATGAGTGTCGGTACGTCATACACCAGGATAGATGTCATTGCTGTTACAAATCCGGACAGCATGACAGCTTTTCCAAGTTCCATGTGTGCAAATTTATTGAGAATTTTTGCCACAATATCTAACCCGCCGGAAGAGGCATTGACATGAAACAACATGGCCTGTCCAAGCGCTACGATCAGAGTATACGTAACAAGATCAAATACCTGATTGCCTGTAACGGATTCTGTGACCGGAATCAATCGTTCAAAGATCCAGAGAAAGATTGGAAGCAGGATCGAAGTGTAAATTGTCTTCGCCCCAAAATCCTTCCCAATCAGCAAAAATCCGATCACAAGCAAAATGGCATTTAGAAAGAACGTAAGGATCGACATGGAAATCCCGGTGAGCTGGGAAAATACCAGCGCCAGACCGGAAATACTTCCCATGACGATTTTACTGGGAACCATAAAAAAATAAACGGCTGCCGATACAATCAGCATGGCAAATGTGATCACTGCAAATTCCCGGACTGTGTTTTTTAATTTCATGCTGTTACATCTCCTGCGTAAAAAATATTATAATTTCGTAAAACTCCACAAATTCTCAATCTGTGGTTCCAGTGTCGCATAATCCCAGGTACGGCTGCTTCGTTCTTTACTGTTTGGATCATGCACCTGAATCTTACCGTCTGCCATGCCTGTCAGCACGATAAAATGTCCGTCTGTTGTGAAATCGCCCTGCTTCATACTGCAGATGATCGGATGTCCTGCATTCAATTCTTCTGTGACAGAGCTTTCTGACAATGCAATCTCTGTTCCTGCTACTCCAAAATTCAAAGCGGCTTCCGTCATCAGACTCCAGCTGCTTCCGGAGCCTGCCACATAATATCCGTTGGCGCCTGCATAGGATGCGATCTTATACGGGGTAATACTGTTATCTCCGGTGAGTCCTGCAGCTACCATAGCAAGCGCTGTCGGACCACATCCACTGTTCGCTATGATTCCATCTCCATAATGAATATACCCCCACCGTTCATCCCACTGGATCAAGAGCGGAATCTCACCTTCTTTTACTTCTCCGATGGATTCAGCAGGTGCCTCATCTTTCTTCTCCGGATAATCTGCCACGAAATCTGTTGTCTCTGCATTTTTTGCCAGAAGCTCCAGCATACTCACCGGATAATTGCGGGAATCTGCAAGAATCTTTTGTACTTTTTTATCTTCTTTTGCACGATCAGAGAGTGTCTGCTGAAATTCTGCTGATAAGGTGCCGTCACTGCATACGAAATCATAGACCGGAGTCTGCGTATTTTCCGCTTCAGTTTTATCTTCCTTTTGAGCCGTATTATCAGTCTGCGTCTTTGTCTGCTTTTTTTTCTGCGAATCTTCTTTTGACAGCTGTCCTGCGATCCACCGTCCTGCAAGTGCCAGCAAAGCGAGCAAAATCAGGATACAGATCGTTCGTTCTACCAGAACGACCTTTTTTCTGTCAAATCTTCTTTTTCTTCTTTGGTATGCCATAGTTCAACCTCCGGTAACAGAATACCACATTCCTACAATGCTTTCCATACCTGAATTAATTCTTCTTTCATTTCCTTCGGTGTAATCTGCTTCTCAATCCCATTTAAAATCCTGCCGCTGTTGACTTCTGCCACCTCGATCTTGCCATAATCCATCCAGACAAAACAGGCAAAACAAAGGATGGAAAGTCCCAGACGAAACAAAAAAGAGTGATCCTCTGCTGCATCGTCCTCTGTGACAGAAGTTGTAAGATTTCCATATCTCGGATGAATCACAGGCGTGCTTCTGCCTGTCTCATGATAAAGTCTGCGTGTCTGTCTGAGCAGTTCTCTTCGGCGTGCATCTGATTCGTTCATAAAGGTTCCTCCTGTAAAAAAGACATATGACGGGCTTCTTACCCCCATCATATGTCTTTTTTTTAAGAACTAGAACTTATCTGTCTGCCAGTTCTTTTACGATATCTTCCCATGTGACACCGCGTTCCACCATGAGTACCATGGCATGATACAGAAAATCAGAAATCTCATATTTGATCTCTTCCGGGTTCGGATTCTTGGCAGCGATCACGATCTCTGTTGCTTCCTCTCCCACCTTTTTCAGAATCTTGTCAATCCCCTTATCAAACAGATAGTTGGTATAAGATCCTTCCTTCGGATGCTGCTTTCTGTCTGCAATCGTTGCATATACAGATTCAAAAACCTGAAGCGGATTTTTAGAATCGTACTCATTTCCTACAATCTGCCGATAAAAGCAGGTATGATTTCCGGTATGGCAGGCCACTCCGATCTGCTCTACCTTGGCCAGCAACGTATCGTTGTCACAGTCGGCTGACAGCGCCTTTACATACTGATAATGTCCGGAGGTTTCTCCTTTTACCCAGCGGCACTGTCTGCTTCTGCTGTAATAGGTCATTTTTCCAGATTTGAGTGTATGCTCAAATGCTTCTTCATTCATGTAGGCCATCATCAGAACCTCGTTGGTTTTATAATCCTGTACAACAACCGGAAGAAGTCCGTCCGTATTCAGCGTGAAATCAGAAAAACTCATCGTACTTTCCAGAGAAGTCATCTGAATTCCTTCAGAAATGCAATGATTTTTGAATGCATCGATATCAAGTGCAGGTTCGCTGATCAGCATACCGGAAACGCCCTTGACACCCTTGCATTTTAAGATTTTTAAAATCTCTTCCTGTTCCATTGTATCAGTCAGAACAACGCACGGAATCTCTGTGATATTCATCACAGAAAGCAGATCCAGGCGATGCATGAAAATAATCTCGGAACTGAATTTGTCGATCAGATGCTGCTGTTTGAACAAAGCATCAAAATCATTTAAAGATACTGCGATCCGTTCTTTTCCAAATCGTTTGGATACTTCTTCGATCAGTTCAAACGACAGCGGTTTGGAAAAATTCAGGATTGCCCGTTTTGCACCGGTGTACAGAATCTTTTTCACGTCTTCCTGTCTGCGTACATTTCCGCCTGCAACCATTGGAATACTGATGGCACGGTTTACTTTTTTCATCAGATCGATCGCTTCATCATGCTCGTCATCCGTATTGGACAGATCGAATACGATCAGCTCATCTGCCCCTTTGTCACAGTACTGCTTTGCAAGCCCGATCACATCGTCTGAGATGACTTCTTTATCATCAAACCATTTTATTGCTTTTCCCTTGTAAATAAAGATACAGGGGATCAATCTTTTATAACTCATCGTTTTGTTCTCCTTTATAAGCTGCCTTTCGTAGACCATACCCCGTTCATACGTGGTTCCTCCATGGTTGCCATATCCAGAGCCTTTCCAAATGCCTTGAACAAGGCTTCTGCCATATGGTGATTGTTCCCTCCGTCTACGATCTTTAAATGCAGGTTCATCGCTGCGCTGTAAGAGACTGCATAAAAGAATTCACGGATCATCTCTGTATCCAGAGTTCCCAGTTTTTCCACTGTAAACTCTGCCTGATAATTCAGGTAAGGGCGACCAGATAAGTCTACTGCACACATGGCGAGTGTCTCGTCCATAGGAAGCAGAAAGCTTCCGTAACGCTTGATCCCTTTTTTTTCTCCCAGTGCTGCTGCGATTGCCTGCCCCAGTACGATCCCGGTATCCTCGATCGTATGATGGGAATCCACCTCCAGATCTCCTGTTACGTGCACCTTCAGATCAAACAGACCATGTCTGGCAAATCCATTCAGCATATGATCAAAAAACGGAATTCCGGTTGCAATCTCATTTTCCCCGGTTCCATCCAGATTGATCGTCAGAGAAATGTCCGTCTCTTTTGTTTTTCGTTCGATTGTTGCTGCGCGCTGTTCCATTTTTAATCCCTCTTTTCAAAGCGGACATGGATGGAGTTTGCATGTGCCGTGAGCTGTTCTGCTTTTGCAAACTGCTCGATGTCCTGATGTACGGTCTCCAGTGCTTCTTCTGAGTAAGAAATAATGCTGGATTTTTTCAAAAAGTCATCTACAGACAACGGAGAGAAGAATTTGGCAGTCCCGTTTGTCGGAAGGACATGATTTGGTCCTGCAAAATAATCTCCAAGAGGCTCACTGCTGTATTCTCCGATAAAGATGGCACCCGCATTGCGAATCTTGGTCATCACGGTAAATGCATCTTTTGTCACGATTTCCAGATGCTCAGATGCGATTTCGTTTGCCGCGTCGATCGCGTCATCCAGTGTCTCGGCGATCAGAATATGCCCATAGTTATCCAGAGATTTCTGAATGATCTCACCTCTGGAGAGCTCTTTTACAAATCCGTCCACTTCCCGGGATACTTCTTCTGCCAGCTCTTCACTGGTCGTCACAAGAATTGCAGATGCCAGCTCATCATGTTCTGCCTGGGACAGAAGATCCGCTGCCACGTAACGTGGATTGGCAGTCTCGTCTGCAAGAACAAGGATCTCACTCGGTCCTGCGATCGAATCAATGCTGACATGACCGTACACTGCTTTTTTGGCAAGTGCTACATAGATATTGCCCGGTCCCACAATCTTATCCACTTTCGGGATGCTCTCGGTTCCATAAGCAAGTGCTGCGATTGCCTGTGCACCGCCCACTTTATAGACTGCATCCACACCCGCTTCCTTTGCCGCAACCAGCGTTGCCGGATTGACTTTACCGTCTTTTCCCGGCGGCGTGACCATAATGATCTCATCCACACCAGCCACTTTTGCGGGAACGATATTCATCAGAACAGAAGACGGATAAACAGCCTTTCCTCCCGGTACATACACACCAACCCTTTGAAGCGGCGTCACTTTCTGTCCTAGGATCGTACCGTCCGGTTTGCTGTCAAACCAACTGTACTGCATCTGTTTTGCATGATAGGATTCGATATTTTTCAGTGATTTTCGGATGACATTCAGAAGAGAGGAATCCACCTGGGAATAGGCTTTTTGAATCTCTTCTTCTGTTACCTGAATATTATCCGCATTAAGTGCTGCACCGTCAAATTTTTCCGTATAAGCGAACACGGCTTCGTCACGTCTGTTTTTTACTTCATCCAGAATCTCGCGGACACTTGCTTCATACGTTCCATAACTGTTGGGACTTCTTTTGAGCAGATCTTCGAGCAGATTTTTTCTGGTTGTTTCATCTAATCGTTCAATTCTCATACTGTTTCCCCCTCCAAAAGATTTCGGATCCTTCCAATCAGATCACGGATCCGGTCATTCTCCATCCGCATGCTGACTGGATTTACGATCATGCGCGCAGAAAGCGGACACACTTCTTCAAGCACCGTCAGTCCGTTTTCCTTTAAGGTGGATCCCGTCTCCACAATATCAACGATCACTTCAGAAAGCCCGACGATCGGTGCCAGCTCAATGGAGCCGTTCATCTTGATGATCTCTACGGTCTGATGCTTCTTATTATAAAAATAGTCCTTTGCGATCTTTGGGTATTTGGTTGCCACGCGGATCACCTCACGATGCTCCAAAAGCTCTTTGGCATCCTGTGGCCCGCATACACACATTCTGCAGGAGCCGAATCCAAGATCCAGTACCTCATGTACGTTGCGTCCTTCTTCCACGATCGTATCTTTGCCGACAACTCCGATATCTGCTGCTCCATATTCGACATAAGTCGGAACATCCGGCCCTTTTGCGAGGAAAAACTTTAATTTTAATTCTTCATTGACAAACACCAGTTTTCTGGAATCCTTCTCTTTCATTTCTTCACAGGTGATTCCAAGCTGTTCCAGCATCTCCAGTGTTTTACTTGCCAGGCGTCCCTTGGTCAGGGCAAAGGTTAAATATTTCATCTGTTCTCCCTCGCTTTCGCTTTTTTTCTGGCATTTACCTTCTTTTCTTCTCCGGTAGAGAGGTTTACCATGTCAATCGTCAGATTCTCGTTCAAATACAGCATGCTGACCGCATGTGTCCGTTTTCCGTAAGCGATAAAGGTCTCTTTTGAATCTTCCTCAGTCCGTTTCAAAAGTTCCATGTATTTTCCTTTTTCACGGAAATCTTTTGCCAGTGCAATGGCCCATTTTTCTGTGGCATCGGTATAGACGATGAGATTGTTGTGACCGGTCTCCACAGTGATCTTCTGTCTGGACAGAGCGTTTTGCAGCTCATCAATGATAATGGCAAATCCGATCGACGGCGTCTGCTTTCCAAACTTTTCCAGAAGATGGTCATAACGTCCGCCTGTCACAATGGCATCACCGGTTCCGTAAGTATAGGCCCGAAATACAATCCCGGTATAGTATCCATAATGACCGCTCATACTCAGATCAAAGGTCACATAATCATCAGCCCCATACAATGCAAGCAGTTTATAAATCTTCAAAAGCCGTCCCACCGCTTGTTTTGCCTGATCGGTAGGTGCATGCTCAACGGCCTTTTTCAGCACATCCACATCTCCTGCGAACTCCGGAAGCAGACGGAACGTCTCTTTTAATTCCGGGGAGGCATCCGCCTGCTCTAAGAGTTCCTCGACTCCAAAGAAATTCCGGTTTGCGATCAGATTATAGATTTCTTCCTGCTGCTCTTTTGAAAGTCCTGTAGCTTCCATGAGGCTCTGCAGAAAATCCACATGCCCGATATTCACCTGAAATTCTTTGAGTCCTACTTTTTTCAGACCATCTACGACCATGGCGATCATCTCGGCATCTGCTTCCACAGAATCGATTCCGATCAGCTCAGCACCAAGCTGTGTACTCTCTTTTAAGCGTCCCTGATAACTGCTGTGATTGATAAAGGTACTTCCCACATAACAAAGACGGATCGGAAAGTCTTCGGTCTCAAACAGGGTTGCTGCCGCTCTTGCGATCGAAGGAGTGATATCCGGCCGAAGTGCCAGTGTATCCCCCTCCCGGTCAAAAAACTTATACAGCTCTCTGGATGAAATCGTTCCGATCTCTTTGCGGAACACATCAAAATATTCAAAAGTCGGAGTCTGAATATCCTGATATCCGTAAAGATGCAGCACCTGATGAAGTTTATCCTGTACTGCCAGCTTTGCTCTGCATTCATTACTGTAAATATCTCGAACTCCTTCGGGAGTATGTAACTTTTGTTCCATAATTCATAACACCCTTTCACTTTACTATGCTAATACATTAAATCATTCTGTAATTATACGAACTTTCATTTCTTCTGTCAATCCCTGTCATCCAAATCTTTTTGAATATAATCCAGATACGGGACAAAACAATGATTTTTCAAAGCCATAAAATATTCCGGGGAAAGTTCTTCAAACCGGATACTTTTGCGCCCGCCGGACTGTGCCCGTTTCCAGAATTTCAAAAGTTCTTCAAATCTCATGTAATACAACGTTTCTTTCTGACTGTAATAAATAATCAGAAAAGAAATCCCCTGCTGTTTTTCATACTTCTCCATAAAAGAAACCTGATGCTCGTGAACATTCTGAAGCGGAAATGTATCTGCGGCACACTCTTTTGCGTCAAAACAAATGGGAATTCCCTGAACAGCTCCGATATAATCCACGGTGCTGACCTTGTCAAAATAGGCAAGTGTGATATGACGCCGTTCCTTGTCAATCCGAACCGGAGTGATCGGGGTCGGCACCTTCTGGATCAGCGCCAGTCCCATTTCTTCATACCGGGTATTTGTGTAATTGATCATATCTTCCAGGGTAGAACCACGAAGTCCCCTTGAATTCCAGGTTCCCATTACAACACCCCTTTTTCGGCTGCAATCCTGTAAAACTGTTTCGGAAGCGGCGCTGTAAACTCTTTCTTGGATACGTTGCATAAGGTTTGCGTACATACCGGAAACTGCAGTCTGGCAGCATGAAGAAGCTGTGACTGCAAGTGATATTTCTGCTCGTATTCCCGGTTGATCTGCGATGCTCCGTATTTGTGGTCTCCAATCAGCGGATGTCCGACCGAAGCCAGATGGGCACGAATCTGGTGGGTCTTTCCGGTGATCAGATGCACTTCTAAAAGCGTTACACCGTCATGGGACTTTATCGGACGGTATTCGGTGATGATCCGTGCACTTCCAGGTCTTTCCTGAAACAGTATTTCTACTTTGTTGGTGCGCTCGTCCTTAAAAAGCCATCCTTCTACCCGGCTCGGTTTTTCGATGATTCCCGCTGTCAGGCAGAGATAATATTTTCCAATGGTGCGGTCATGAAACATCTGGCTGAGTGACTGCAGTCCTGCCATGCTTTTCCCTGCCGCTACAATTCCGCTTGTATTGCGGTCCAGACGGTTGCAGATGGAAGGTCTGAATGTCCGGAGATCCTCCTCTGTAAGTGCATGGCTCTGGATCAGATAAGAAATCAGATGCTCCACCAAAGACTCGTCTGACCTTGCTGCTTTCTGGGAGAGCATCCCCACAGGCTTATTGATCAGAATAATATCCTCATCCTCATAGAGAATGTCCAGACTGACATTTGTATAGCCGGAAAACGTTTCCGAAAATTTTTGAATCGTTTCATCTGATAAAAATAATTTTACACAGTCGCCCTTTGCCAGCTTTTCATTGCCGGACGCCTTTTTCCCGTTCAGCGTAATATTTTTTTTCCGGAGCATTTTGTACAAAAAACTCTTCGGGGCTTTATTTAAGTATTTGCCAAGCAGCTTGTCAAACCGCTGCCCGGCTTCCTGTTCTGTAATCTTGATTTCCTGCATGTTTTGTAACTCCTCATTACATGGAGAGATTTAAAAGAAGCTGTCTGGTCTGCGCTTCTTCCTCTCCGTTTATTTTGGCATTTTCTACCATGGCGATCGATTCCAGTCCTTCGATCCTGGAGAGAAAAACCTTATAATCCTGATAAAATTTCACAGTGGAATACGAAAGACGATTCTGCGTCATCATATCCCTGATATGTTTGGAAAGGACGTTTAAATCGACCTTTTTGCTGTCTGTGTATCCAAATACCGTTCCGTTGGAGATCACCACACACTCCACCGGCATGATTTTTTCACGGGTTGTCAGGACAAGATCGTATACTCTGGTCGTATGCGGTGCTTTTGTATCAACCTCATGAACCAGCTTCTGATCTACAGAAGCATAAGGAAACCTGGTGATAACTCCCACCAGCGCTTTTGCGGCAGGAAGACAGCCAAGAATTGCCACCACTGTCAGAAGATTGCTTCTTGTTTTTGTCTGTACGTAGCCCAGTGTAAAAATGGCAGCTACGAGCAGAAAATAAATCACAGTCCGGATGATTTCTACTTTTTTCTTATAATCCAGATAACCTGGAGTTCCTTTTTCGATTCGCTTCATTTGTTCTTCTCTCCTACTTTTTCCCAATGGTCTGTACGTTTAAAATCCAACTGACCGGAACGATCCTGACCAGTATGTACAGTGCCCCCATCCAAAACCCGAAGATTGAGACTGCTTTTTTTCGTCTCGCATCCAGAAGTGCCTGTTTTACTACGTTTGGAGCCTTTGCCATTGTCATTTTTTTGAGCGGATTTTCAGGTTGCCCGCACCGCTCAAAAAATTCTGTGTCCACAGGTCCCGGGCAGACTGCAGTGACATAGATTCCTTTTTTCTTCCACTCTGCGCCAAGAGCTCTGGAAAAGCTGAGTACATAAGATTTGGTGGCTGCATAAACCGCAAACTGGGGCTGCGGAGCAAATGCCGCAGCAGATGCAATCTGCAGGATCCGACTTCCTTGTGACAGATAGGGCATACACAAAAGCGTCATGTTTGTCAATGCCTCACAGTTGAGACGCACCATCTCACTTTGTGCGGGCCACTCTTCTTTTGCGATATCCAAAACAGTACCACTTTTTCCGAAGCCTGCTGCATTCACCAGCATCCGGATATCGGGTCTTAGACGCTGCAGTGTATCTTTGACCGTTTGAAGAAACATCGGATCTGTCAGATCTCCTGCAAAGATGCGGACCGGAACCGAACAGGTCTTCGCGATCGCTTCCAGTCGGTCTTTTCTGCGTGAAATGATCCACAATTCATCCAGGTTCATATAGAAATGCGGAATCTGGCGGACAAACTCCCGCCCCATACCGGAGGATGCCCCGGTGATCACTGCAATTTTCATCTTCCACGCCTCTTTTCTGTCTTCTTTTTCTGTACATTCCGTATGGTCTTTTTCTTCTGTTTTGGTCTGCCCGTTTTGACAGGCTGTTCCTTTTTCAATCTGCGCGGGCGGATCAGACAATTCTTTTCAAATCCGATCAGATCTGTTCTGTCGGCTTTTTTCAGCGCCTCTGCAACCAGATCATAGTTTTCCGGATTCCGATACTGGATCAACGCTCTCTGCAGGGCTTTCTCATGCGGATTTTTCGGAACATAGACCGGTTTCATTGTCCGCGGATCCACACCGGTATAGTACATACAGGTAGAAATTGTAGACGGAGTCGGATAGAAATCCTGCACCTGCTCCGGCATATATCCAAGATCTCTGCAGTATTCTGCCAGTTCCACTGCTTCTTTTAACGTCGATCCCGGATGAGAGGACATCAGATACGGCACCAGATATTGCTCTTTTCCGATTTTCTGGTTCATGGCATAAAACTTTTTCGTAAAGGTCTCATACACATTGTTGGCCGGTTTTCCCATCATAGAAAGAACCGGATCTGAAACGTGTTCCGGTGCCACCTTTAACTGTCCGCTGACATGATACTCACATAATTCTTTCAAAAACGTATCATCTGCGTCCGCCAGCAGATAGTCGAAACGAATTCCGGAACGGATAAAGACTTTCTTCACTTTCGGAACTTTTCTCAGCTTTCGCAGAAGTGCTACATAGTCTTTGTGATCTGCATTCAGGTTTTTGCAAGGTGTCGGGAACAGACACTGCTTTGTCTTACACACGCCTTTGGTCATCTGCTTTTCACAGGATGGATGCCGGAAATTTGCAGTCGGTCCGCCCACATCATGGATATATCCCTTAAAATCAGGATCCTGCGTGATCTCCTTTGCCTCCTGCAGCAGAGATTCGTGACTTCGTGTCTGTACGATCCGCCCCTGGTGGAAGGTCAGTGCGCAGAAGCTGCATCCGCCAAAACAGCCCCTGTTGCTGATCAGACTGAACTTGATCTCTGCGGTCGCCGGAACTCCTCCCAGTTTTTCATAATCCGGATGGGCACAGCGGGTAAACGGCAGTGCATAGACATCATCCATCTCCATCTGTGTCAGCGGTTTTGCCGGAGGGTTCTGTACCACATATAAATGTTCGGAATACGGTTCGACCAGACGTTTTCCGGAAAATGGATCCGTATTACAGTACTGGGTGTAAAAACTTCTGGCATAAGAAAGCCTGTCCGCTTTTAATTCTTCAAAAGACGGAAGCATCACGGCATCATAAACCGAATCCAGAGATTTTGTCTTGACTGTTGTCCCGCTGATGTAAGTGATATCTGACACGGCAATTCCTGCATCCAGGGCTTCCGCAATCTCTACGATCGAGTGTTCACCCATCCCGTAGGAAATCATATCTGCTCCGGAATCCAGAAGGACGGAACGTTTCAGCCGGTCAGACCAGTAATCATAGTGTGCAAGCCTTCGAAGGCTCGCTTCAATTCCGCCGAGAATAACCGGCGTCTGTTTGTAGGTCTGACGGATCAGGTTTCCATAGACCACGGTTGCATAATCCGGACGCCTGCCCATCACGCCTCCGGGCGTATAGGCATCGGATTTTCTGCGCTTTTTGGAGACAGAATAGTGATTCACCATGGAATCCATATTGCCGGCAGATACTAAAAATGCAAGCCTTGGCTCTCCGTATATGGTCACACTGTCTTTGTCCTTCCAGTCCGGCTGGGAAATGATCCCGATCCGATAGCCTCTGGATTCCAGAAGTCTTGTGATCACGGCAGGACCAAAAGACGGATGATCGACATACGCATCTCCGGTAATATAGACAAAATCAACCCGGTCCCATCCTCTGTCTTTCATATCCTGTCTGCAAATTGGTAAAAACCTTTCTCTCATGTATTTATACTCCACATCTTTCATATGTTTTTGCTTGGATTTCATCATAACTGCGGATAAAATAGTCCGCCTTTTCTTTTTTCTCTTTTTCATCACTTGCCGAGAATGCATCATCCACTGCACACACTGTCATTCCCGCATTGCGCCCGGCTTCGATCCCCTTTGGAACGTCTTCAAATACCAGACACTCTTCCGGCCGTACACCGAGGTCCTCTGCCACTTTCAGATAAACATCCGGTGCAGGCTTTCCTTTTTTCACTTCACATCCGGTGCGTACAGAAGAAAAATACTCCCAGATCTGCAGCGCATCCAGGGCGGCAAGCGCCAGCTCCTTTGCATTGCTCGTAGCAATTCCCATCAGAATCTGCTCCTGTTTTAAAAATTCCAGAAATTCTTTTGCCCCTGGCTTTAGCTCCACTTGGGTCTGATACAGATGCAGTGTCATATCGATCCACTCCTTTTGCACATCTTCCAGCGAACAGGAGAGCTCTGGAAATACATCCAGAAAATACTGTGCGGTCTCTGTATAGCTTTTTCCCTCCAATGCCTTGGCGAATCCGGGCGGCGGGGTCAGATGGTATTTCTTTAAAAAGATCCGGTCCACTTCCGGCCAGATCCACATGGAATCCGTCAGCGTCCCATCCATATCAAAAATTACTGCTTTTTTTCCACTGAGCATAGTGTATCCTTCTCTTTCTCTGTCAATTCTCGGTATTCGCCGGGCATCAAAGTTTCATCCAGCTGAAGCGGTCCCATACTGAGCCTCTTCAGATAAATGACTTTCTTACCGACTGCTTCAAACATCCGCTTCACCTGATGAAACTTTCCTTCGCAGATCGTCAGAAGAATCTCTGAAACTTCTCCCGACTTTACTACCTCCAACACTGCAGGAGCAGTCAGCTTTTTCTCATGGATATCCACGCCTTCTGCAAATTTACGGACATCTTCCTGCGTAACGATCCCCTGCACTTTCGCATAATACGTCTTATCTACATGCTTTTTCGGGGAAAGCAGCCGATGCGCCAGTTCCCCGTCATTGGTGATCAGCAGCAACCCTTCAGTATCTTTATCCAGACGTCCTACCGGAAACAGATCTTTTCTTTTGCGGGAAACAATCAGGTCGATCACGGTCTTTTCTCTGGCATCCTCTGTTGCCGAAATCACCCCTGCAGGCTTGTGCAGCATATAATATTCTTTTTTTGTGTATTCGACGATCTGACCGTCGAATACAACGGTTGTCTCTTCGGTATCGATCTTTGTTTCCGGCTTTTTCACACAAGCGCCATCCACAGACACTCTGCCTTTGGAAATCGCCCGCTTTACTTCTGTTCTTGTGCCCACTCCCATATCTGCGAGATATTTATCCAGTCTTATCTTCATCTCTTTTCATCCTTATGACTGCCAGCGCCAGCCCGGCAGATATTTGTTTTTCAGCGTCTGGTTTGCCAGTTTTCCGAATCCGAGCGGATATCCGTCCACACAGACCAGATACCATCCTTTCTCCTTGCGGGAGACAAGATCTTCTACATCCAGAGTCTCTCCTTTTAAATATTTGATCACACGTTCATCCTGTACGGACAAATCCAGAATATTGGCATACTCTTCTTTTTTCAGTGACATTGCAAACGCCTGACTCGGTTCAAACCGCTTTTTCTTAAGTTCTCCGAGCAGCAATCCGGTTCTTAAAAAGCGGACACCGTTCAGCTTTGGAAGTCCCTTCGGCATATAGTAGACTCTCTCTCCATGGATATCCAGTCTTGATGCTTCCGGTTTCCAGGAAACGTTCCGGAAAAACTCTTCCAGCTCTTCCGGCAGTTTTCCGCCTTTTTTAGAATCCTTTTCTTTCAGAGCAATCGGAGAGCCTTCCCCCTTTTTCAACAGTGCAAGATAATGTCCTTCCCCTTCCATTCGATGCGGAAAAATCCGGACTGTCTTTGCAAGATTTGGGTTTTTGCTGTCTGTCACTTCCGGCATTCCCGGTGCAAAGCCTTCATATCCTGCCATCTCACAAATCTCAAACTCCGGATATTCTTCCAGCAGATATTCGATGGTCTGCTCATTCTCTGACGGATCAAAGGTACAGGTAGAGTACAGCATCATTCCACCCGGACGCAGCATGGATGCCGCCTGCGTGATGATACTTCGCTGAATTTTTGAGAAAAACTCCGGACCATGCTCTTCCCATGCTTTGACCATCTTTTTATCTTTTCGAAACATTCCTTCTCCGGAACACGGAGCATCGATCAGGATCTTGTCAAAATATTCCGGAAAATACTCGGTCAGCTTGCCCGGCTCTTCGCTGAGCACCAGCATATTTCCGATTCCGAATAATTCAATATTCTTCAGCAGACCTTTGGCTCTGGAATTGCTGATGTCATTTGCCATCAGAACTCCTTTTCCCTGTAACTTTGCCCCAAGCTCTGTCGCCTTTCCTCCGGGAGCGGCACATACATCCAGCACCCGGTCTCCCGGCTCGATCAAAAGCCGGTCTGCCGGTGTCATCGCGCTTGGCTCCTGCAGATAATACAGTCCTGCAAAATAGTACGGATGCTTTGCCGGCTGGATCTGATCTCCGTCATAATAAAATCCATTTGAGATCCATGGAACCGGACGCAGCGGCCATGGAGCGATTTTCAAGAAATCCTCCACGGAAATTTTGTTTGTATTAACACGGAGTCCGTAATGACGCGGCTCCTCATAGCATTTTAAATAATCCTCATATTCTTCACCCAAAAGGTGTTTCATCTTTTCTTCAAATGTATTTGGTAAATTCATATTCATTCCTCCACATGAACATGATTATACCATAATTCCTATAGTAAGACTACCTGGAATACACACATTTTATTCTGGCATTTTCTGCATACCGCAGCACCGGATACGGATTTACACTGATTTCTTCCGTTCCTTCTTTCAGATAAATTCCAAGGTGGAGATGCACCGGAAACTCCCCCGTTGTTCCCTCCTCTCCATATCCGCTGTCCCCCATATAGCCGAGCAGATCTCCTGCCTTTACCGGATCTCCCTTCTCAAGCTCCGCATAAGAATCCAGATGTGCATAATAAAAATACGCTCCCGTCGGTGCCGTGATCCCAATCCTCCAGCCGCCCTTTTCCAGCCAGCCTTTTTCGGTTACGACACCATCCGTCATGCTTACAACAGGATAATACCCGGGCGTATTTTTCTCTGCCATAATATCTGTTCCCTCATGCCCCCGTTTTCCTCCGTAATTTCGTTCAAACATCCAGGAATCAACATAAGAAATCTTATCCTCGGTATCATCCAGAGACTGCGGGATGGGGAAATATTTTACATCATTCCAGATTGCCCTGCATGATTGCACATAAGCATCCCAGCCCGTTTGGTTTCGCCATTGGCGGTACAGCTTCTGAAATCCGGAAGGTGAGACTTTTCCTGGAAATCTGCGGTTTTCAAAGTCTGTTGCCATCCAGTAGAGTCCCACGTCCCGTCCCGGATCTGCAGCCTGTTTCAAATAAACCTGCATGGTTTCAGAAACAGGCTGCCTGCGAAAATCAGGCTGAGATACCACCGGTTTTTGAAGTCTCTGAAATCCACTGACAGAAATCAAAACCCCGGTATTTAATACGGCAAAAAATGCCAGAAGAAAAATTCCCGCAAAATAGCTGATATATCTGTGACGCATAGAACTTTCTCCCGTTGGATGTTTCAAATTATCGTATGCCGGTTTCTTCTAAAACTTTCCACTGATAAATGTCCCATATCGTCATATACATATAACAACAAGTGAATCGGAGTTTTCCTATGAGAAAAAATCTGGCCGGAATCGGAGTTCTGATCTGTTTTGCCTTTATGCTTTTATTTCCAAAAGATGTATTTAATGGAGCCAGCAAAGGTCTGCTGCTATGGTTTCATACGGTCTTTCCCACACTGTTTCCCTTTTTGATCATCACAAACCTGCTGATGTCCACCAACTGCATCCGTCTGATTGCCCGCCTGTTCGGCCCTCTTCTGAACAAAATCTTCCGGGTCTCTCCAAACGGGAGCTTTGCGATCATTGCAGGCTTTCTCTGCGGATATCCTATGGGCGCCAAAATTTCCGCAGACCTGACACATACAAAACAGATTTCACCGCAGGAAGGAGCGTATCTGCTCTCCTTTTGCAACAATACAAGTCCGGTCTTTATTTTCAATTTTGTAGTCTGGAAAACACTGGGAAAAAACGAACTGATGATTCCGTCCATCCTGATCCTGACAGCTGCGCCCATTCTGGTCAGCTTTTTTACGAGAAGAACGTATTTGAAGGGAAAACAGGCATTTCAGGCTCCGGATTCAGGCTGGCAGAAAAATACGTTCTGGTCCTTTGACATTTTGGATCACTGCATTATGGACAGCTTTGAAGCAATCACAAAAGTGGGGGGCTATATGATTCTTTTCTCCGTGTTGATCGCACTGTCAGAAAACCTGGCATCCTGCTTTCCGGCGGTCCAAATTCTTCTGCCGGTTTTGGAAATCACAAACGGGATTCAGCTGATTGGAATGTCTGCCGTTTCTTTTCCTGTAAAATACATTTTGGCGCTCTCTCTGACAGCATTCGGAGGCATATGCGCCGCCGCCCAGACACAGTGCATGATACAAAAAGCCGGTTTTTCAATCTTTTCCTACATAACACAAAAGCTGGCTACCACTCTGGTAACCAGCCTGCTTGGCATCTTATATCTTTTATGCTTCGCCTGAGAACTCCTGTCCTTCTTCCGGAGTCGGAGACTCTAATTCTGCACGATTCGTGCGGACAACATCATAACACTCCTGAAGGGAGTTGATCAGTCCGTCATATTTTGTCGTATAGCTGTCTAATGTATGACCGATAATACTCTCTGCATTGGCAAGCAGATCATCGGTATACTGAATCGCACCCATACGGATCTCATTTGCATCCATTGTTGCATTGTCGATGATCTCCTGAGCCTGTGCAGTCGCCTGTGTCACGATCTCATTTGCCTGTGCATATGCCTGCTGCATGATCTCATGCTCACTGACAAGCTCTGTTGTCTGTACCTGTGCTTCTTCGATCATCGCATCGGCTTTTGCTTTTGCATCCGCAAGGATCGCATCCCGGTTGCTGATGATCTTCTGATATCTCTTGATCTCATCCGGAGTCTTCATTCTGAGTTCTCTCAAAAGCTCATCCAGATGTTCTTTATTTACAATAATCTTTGTCGAGGATAACGGCTGAAACTTACAATCTTTGTCAATGTACTCTTCAATCTCCTCAATAATCTGTTCAATACGGCTGCTCATAGTTACACTCTCCTTTTTGCTTTCATCTTCGCTTCCAACTCTCCTGCTACCGCTTCTGGCACAAACTGTGATACATCTCCCCCATAAGCGGCAATCTCCCTGACGGTTGTAGAGCTTAAGTAAGAATATTCGATACTGGTAGTCAGAAACATCGTCTCCAGATCCGGCTCCAGTTTATGGTTCGTCTGCGACATCTGCAATTCATATTCAAAATCTGTAATTGCCCGAAGTCCTCTGATGATCACAAAGGCATCCATCTGACGGGCAAAATCTATCAAAAGTCCGTGAAATGGAACAATTCTGACATTTGTCAGATCTTTGGTCGCTTCCTCTAACATTTTAACACGTTCTTCTACAGAAAACAACGGCATTTTCGCATTATTATTCAGCACACCGACAACCAGTTCATCCACAATTTTACAGGATCTGCGGATAATATCTAAATGTCCGTATGTAACAGGGTCAAAACTGCCCGGATAAATGGCTCTTAACATATCATTTCCTTTCCAGCTTTCTCAATGAAAACATGCTTGTTCGTCTTGTATTCTTTCTCTTTGATCAGTGTGAAGCCCAAATCTTCCAGATAAGAAAAGTCCGTATGCTTTGATGCTTCCACAATGATCACGGTATCCTCATAAATCAGTTCGGAACCGGACAGATACGTAAGAACCTGTCTCTCCAGATCCTGATCATACGGAGGATCCATAAATACAAAATCAAACACTTTCTCGCCTTCCAGCTGATACAGAGCTGTCAGAACATCTTTCGTCATGGTCATCGCTTTCTCAGAAAGCTTTGTATAGTTTAAATTTTCTTTGACACAGGCCATCGCTTTTGGATTCTTTTCGACAAAAACAGCCTCTTTGGCGCCTCTGCT
Organism: Mediterraneibacter gnavus ATCC 29149; assembly: GCF_008121495.1. Lineage (NCBI taxonomy): Bacteria > Bacillati > Bacillota > Clostridia > Lachnospirales > Lachnospiraceae > Mediterraneibacter > Mediterraneibacter gnavus. The sequence continues at coordinate 3,196,940 of NZ_CP043051.1, forward strand.
CAATGCCTCGATGCCAATTCCGCCACTTCCGGCAAACAAGTCCAGAAAAACGCTTCCGAAAACAGACGGCGCGATCATATTGAACAGTGTCTCTTTGATCCTGTCTGTTGTTGGTCTGGTCTCCATTCCGTCCAAAGTTTTTAACTGCAGTCTCTTTGCAGTTCCTGCGATCACTCTCATTGCGCACCTCCACTTTCTCAACTATGCTGAATTTTAGCAGAAAAAAGCACTCAGGTCAATCCCAAGTGCTTTTTTCCGCCTGATTTCGCATTGGCAACAGTGACTGCTTATTTACCGGCCATCTGTTTTTCCTGCTGCTCGATCATTTTCTTTACCATATAACCACCTACAGATCCGTTCTGTTTGGAAGTTAAGTCTCCGTTGTAACCGTCTGACAGCGGTACTCCAAGCTCGCTTGCTACCTCGTATTTGAATTTGTCCAGTGCTCCCTTTGCTTCTGGTACTGCTGCTCGATTAGATGAACGACTTGCCATGATAATTTCCTCCTTTTCGTAACTTCTTTTGTTACCTCTTTTTGTAGTTTTATAACCTAAGCCCGGGCCGCATCGACATGAAAGTTGCTGCATTGTGATGCGGCTCGTCTCATGTGTCTGCATTCCGTTCGCTTGTGTTACATCCATAGTATATGGAGGAATTTTATTTTTAATCTGGTAAGTTCTGGTATTTTTAAAGTGTCATTTCTAACATCACATCTGACAGATAGTGTTTTAAGCGATCGGCCAGCCGCCGGTTTCTTTCTGATTTCAGTCCGGGATCCGTCCGCAGCAGTTCTCCTGCAGCTTCGGCAGCTTGTTTTAGGATCAGAGAATCCTGGAACACATCTCCCAGTTTAAAATCCATCAGACCGCTCTGCCGGATTCCAAAGAGATCGCCCGGTCCCCGAAGTCTTAAATCTTCTCCCGCGATAAAAAATCCGTCATTGGACTGATTGAGGATACCCAGACGCTCTTTTGTTTCTTTTGATTTGGAAGGACTTATAAAAATACAGTAGGACTGATGTCCTCCTCTTCCTACCCGGCCGCGGAGCTGATGAAGCTGAGCGAGGCCAAAACGTTCTGCATTTTCGATCATCATAACTGTTGCATTCGGAACATCAATCCCGACTTCGATCACCGTCGTGGATACAAGGATCTGGATCTCATTTTTCCCGAATGCTTCCATGATCTCATCTTTTTGTGCCTGCTTCATTTTTCCGTGAAGACACCCTACTTTGACAGACTCACCCATGATATCCTGAAGCATCTGGGAATAATCGGTTACATTTTCTGCTTCCAGCGCTTCACTCTCCTCGACCATCGGACAGATCACATAACACTGTCTGCCTGATTGCACTTGCTTTTTCATAAATGTATACGCTGTATTCCGATATCCGGTATCCACCACACAATTTTTGATCGGAAGTCTGTTTTTCGGCAATTCATCGATGACTGAAATATCCAGATCTCCGTAGAGGATGATTGCCAGTGTCCGCGGGATCGGGGTGGCGCTCATGACCAGAATGTGAGGCAACACTCCTTTTCCTGCCAGCGTCTCTCTTTGTTTGACTCCAAAACGATGCTGCTCATCTGTTACCACCAGCGCCAGATTCTGATACTGCACTTTTTCTTGAATCAGTGCATGAGTTCCGATCACAATATCTGCCTCTCCCGCTTCAATTCTGGCATAAGCCTCCCGTTTTGCCTTTGCTGTCATGGAACCGGTAAGGAGCTCCGTTTTCAACGGGATTCCGTATGCTTCCAGCATTCCGCTGATATTTTCATAATGTTGTCTGGCAAGCACTTCTGTGGGTGCCATCATCGCGCTCTGATATCCATTTAAGCCGGTATACATCAAAGCAAGAAGTGCCACAATCGTTTTTCCGGATCCCACATCACCCTGTACCAGCCTTGACATGACAGATTCTCCGGAGATATCCCGCAAAATCTCCTGCCATACTTTCTTCTGTGCGCCTGTCAGTTCATAGGGAAGTGCGTAAAGAAATTCGTCCACCTTCGGCTGATCACAGAATCCATAATGATTCTTGGCACGGTCTTCCCGTTCCTTGATCATTCGCAGGGAAAGCACGAAAATCAAAAATTCTTCAAATACAAAGCGCTTTCTTGCTTCATAGAATTCTTCTTTTGTCTCTGGAAAATGGATTCCTTCCATTGCAGTTCTTCGATCCAGAAGGTGATATCGGCAGATCAGCTCTTCCGGAAGAAATTCCCGGATTCCTTCCACCTGCTCCAATGCCTGAGCGACCGCTTTTTTTACTGCATTATTGGTCAGTCCTGCCGTCAGGGCATAAACGGGCTGCATTGTATTTCTTTTTTCCTCGTAAGAGGCACTGGGATAGAAAATCTCCGGATGCTCCATCACCAGTGCGTCCTTTTTGCGCACAATCCTTCCGCGCAGAGTGATCACGCCGCCCCGCCCCAGTGTGTTGCGAAGAAACGGCATCCGAAACCAGATCACTTTCAAAGTGCCGGTCATGTCTTTCAGATAGAGTGTGGTGATCTGCATTTTTTTATTCTGACTGACCTGGATCCTCCCGAAGATCGCGCCGATGACAGTGACTGTCTTTCCCTCCTGGATCTCTCCAATGGAAATCGGATCTTCATAGATATCATAGGTCCTCGGATAATACGCAAGCAGGTCCCCAATGGTATGGACACCTGCTTTTATAAATAATTGTTCTGTTTTTTCACCAACGCCTTTTAAGACGCTGATTCTTTCAGATTCTCTCATAAATGAAACAACTTCCTATTCTACAGATAATACGTAGTAGTAGATCGGCTGTCCGCCGCAGTGGAAATCAACATCTACATCCGGATAGATCTCTTCAATCTCGCCTGCAAAACGCTCTGCATCTTCTTCCAGAACATCCTGTCCGTAATACAGACTGATCAGTTCTGTATCATCATCCACAAGCTGAGAAAGCATCTCTTTTGTCGTCTGCTCTACAGACTGACCGACAGAAAGGATTCCGGCATCACCGATTCCCATGATATCTCCTTCATGGATTTCTTTATCGTCAATATGGGTATCACGCACAGCGTACGTAACCTGTCCTGTCTTTACATTCTTGATCTCTTCCAGCATGGTCTCCATGTTGGTATCGACGTCCTCTTCCGGCATATAGTTGATGATCGCTGTAATTCCCTGTGGAACTGTCTTTGTCGGAATCACGATGATATCCTTGTCCTTTGTCAGATCTTTTGCCTGATTTGCTGCCAGGACAATGTTCTTGTTGTTTGGCAGAATGAAGATGTGATCTGCATTGACCGCATCGATCGCAGTGAGCATATCCTCTGTACTTGGGTTCATCGTCTGACCTCCTTCGATCAGATAATCCACACCAAGTTCTCTGAAAATCTCGTTCATCCCTTCTCCGATGGATACTGCAATAAACCCAACCGGCTTGCGAGGCGCTTTTTTCGCCTGTTCTGCTGCAACTTTTTCCGCATCACGGATCAGCTTTTCCTGATGCTCTTCTCTCATGTTGTCAACCTTCATACGGGACAACTGTCCGTATGTGAGTCCTTTTTCAAAGGCCAGTCCCGGATGATTTGTATGAACGTGGATCTTCACAATGTCTTCATCCGCCACACATACGATGGAATCTCCAATGGACTCCAGGTAGGATTTAAACTCCATTTCATCTGCTTCTGTAAAGGCCTTATCTGTCATAATGATAAATTCTGTACAATATCCGAACTTGATGTCCGCTTCAGCCTGCGCACCTGCTTTGGTCATCTTTGTTCCTGCACTTGCTTCGATCGCACTGTAATCGATCTCTTTGCCAAGAAATGCATCATAGGCGCCATGTAACACTTCCAGAAGTCCCTGTCCGCCGGAATCCACTACGCCGGCTTCTTTCAGTACAGGAAGCATCTCCGGTGTCTGATCCAGCACTTCTTTGGCATATGCCAGAACTGCCGGCAAAAACTCTTCCAGATCATCTGTCACCTCTGCCATCTCAGCTGCTTTCTGAGCGATTCCTTTTGCAACTGTCAGGATCGTACCTTCTTTCGGTTTCATGACCGCCTTGTAAGCAGTTGCTCTTGCACGCTCACATGCCTGTGCAAGTACAATCGTATCGATCTCTTTTTCTTCCCGGATCGTCTTTGTAAATCCTCTCAGAAGCTGAGAAAGGATTACTCCCGAGTTTCCTCTGGCTCCTCGAAGAGAACCGGAAGAAATCGCTTTTGCCAGAGATTCCATATCCGGTCTCTCCATGGCGCTGACTTCCTTTGCAGCTGACATGATCGTCAAAGTCATATTCGTTCCTGTATCTCCATCCGGTACAGGGAATACATTCAGTTCATTGATGAATTCTTTTTTTGCCTCCAGATTTGCCGCTCCCGCCAGAAACATTTTTGCGAGCAGCTCTGCATTGATCGTTTTTGTTGCCACAGCAAATATCCTCCTTAATCTATCACTCTGACACCTTCAACGAAGATGTTGATCTTATCTACGGTCATCCCGGTGAATTCTTCCACTTTATATTTGACGTTGTTCATCAAATTATCAGAAACAGAAAGAATATTTACTCCATATGCAACGATCACATGGAAATCCAGAACCAGGATATTGTCATCTGAAATATCCACATGGATCCCATGGGTCAGACTTTCTCTTTTTAACAGCCGCACAAGACCATCTTTCATGTTCACGGCAGCCATACCTACAATTCCAAAACATTCTACAGCAACAGAGCCTGCGTATTTAGCAATAACTTCCGGGCTAATTGTGATAATCCCAAGCTCTGTACTCATACTACCTTTCATCATATATTACCTCCAATTCTTAATGGATCTTCGCACAATTAACATTCGTATTATACTCTCATTATCCGGATTTTACAATATCGATTCATAAAGTGCTGTCAAAACATTCAAAATCTCGTCCTCTGACATGGCCGAACTGTCCAGGCACAGATCGTACTGGGACATCTCTTCCCACTTCTTGTCTGTATAGTAGTTATAATAGAATTTTCGCTGTTTATCGACCTTTTTGATCAGAGAAAGCGCCTCTTTTTCTTCCAGAGAGGTACGCTCCATCACTGTCTGAAGCCTGTAGTCCAATGGTGCATGAATAAAAATACTCCGGGATGTCGGGCGGGATTTCAGGATATCATTGGCGCATCGTCCTACAATGATACAATCCTCCGTATCTGCCAGACGTGTGATGATCTGTGCCTGTGTGTAGAACAGCACATCGTTCATCGGTTCAAACCGAAAACGGCTTTCCATCTGCGCCGGATCTTCTACCGGGTAACGCCATGGATTCGCTCTTTTTTCATCTACTTTAACCAGCTCATCATAAGAAATATCATTCTGTTCACTGGCAAGCTTGATCAGTTCTTTGTCATAATAATGAATTCCCAGCTTTTCGGATAACTTCTTTGCAATTCTGCGTCCGTTGCTGCCATACTGTCTTCCGATTGTAATGATACGTCTGCTCATAATCATTCCCCGCTTTCTGCCTGTCATCAAGGCGTTTGAAGTTATTTGAAGTTACTTTAATTTTATCATGAAATGAAATTGATGTGAACAAAAAACCCGATAGAATTCACAAAAAATCCCATATATTGATCTTTACAAAAAAGAATTTCAAAAAAAGACTTGCATTCAGAGGGGGTTTCTGCTAAAATAACAGTGTTGTGAGTCTGTATAAGACTATTTCAGATTGTTAGGAGGTGCAATGATGGCTAAATGTGCTATTTGTGAAAAGGGTGCTCACTTCGGAAACAACGTAAGTCACTCTCATAGAAAAACACCAAAAATGTGGAAATCAAATGTGAAATCCGTTAGAGTGAAAACAGAAGGCGGAGCTAAGAAAATGTACGTTTGTACTTCTTGTTTAAAATCAGGATGCGTTGAGCGTGCATAATCTGTTATATGACGACACGGAATAAAAAGGCTTGATATTTACTTTGTAAATATGGAGTCTTTTTTTCATGCTTTACTCGCCAGAAAAAACAGATGCCCAGCCGGACACCTGCTCTTCATTTACAAAACAGACAATATCCTATTAAAAGCAACGCAGTAATGATCGCAATCCCCCATGGAATACTCGATAACAGGAGCATGATCAGCATTCCCACTGCGACGAAAATCAGCGCAAATCCGATCACCCGTTTCAAAATACATCACACCCACCGGCCCTCTTACTGCAAATATATGACAGATATTTCAAAATAATACTCTGATTTTATACGTTTTCTTCTTTTTCAGCAGAATCTAAAATCTCTGCCACATCTGCTTCTGTTACTTTATCTTCTTTTTTCTCTGTAAAACGGTCCACCAGATCCGGTACCATATCCAGAATTTTTGTCATCGTATCCTGATTTCTCACATTTACAAGCTTGGTCGTTCCATTCTTGATCACAAGAACTGCACTCGGGGTAATCTTTCCACCGATTCCACCCATTCCTTTTTCGCGTTTTTCAGCACGAAAAGAACCGGCTCCGATTCCAAAGGAAACATCTACAAGCGGAAGAATGATCGTATCACCCACATGAATTGCGTCACCGACAACCGTCTTAGATGAGATCACTCCATCCATTCCCTGAAACAATGCTTCCACAGTCGATTTAAAATTGTTGTTATTCTCTGCCATTTGCTGTTTTCCTCCTTTGGCTTTTTGGTTGTATTCTAAAAGCGTAATTTTCTGATATGGGAAATCGTCGTGCGGATATTCTTGTTCCACAGCAGATTCCATAGAACAATCACAAAATAAACGGCATGCACCCTCCCCTTGATCATGGCCTTTCCTTTGAGCACTTTCTCGTCAAAATTCGGAGTGATCTCCACACATTCTCCGATAAACGGATAGATAAGACTCGCTCCCGCCAGAACATATCCTGTGACAGAAGGGTCTGAAAACCCGAATTCCAGATCTGCCTCACACTTTGACGGCTTCAAAAAGCAAAACAAACGTCGAAGCTCTGTGAGGCATTTCATAAAAGCTGACCGATGAATTTCATCCGTAAGAAACTCCATCAATCTTTCCTTTTTTTCTGCCAGTGATTTGAGCATATCACAAATTTTATGAAAAGTACATTTTATCTGTTCCGCTTTTTGAGAAATCCGCTCTCCAAGTCCCGGTCTTGAATCCTGTTTCTTTTTGTTTTCGGTTTTCTTATGTTCTGTTATTTTCTTTTGTATTGGTTCCGGCTGTTTTTTAAGTTGTTCTGAAGGCTCTTTTTTCTGTATACTTTTTTCAGAAGGCGGAGACTTCAGCGTTTCTCTACTCTGAGAGTTCTTCTCTTCTGCCCGGGAAACAGGTAGGGCCGCCTGTTCGGGCTGATCCGCCAGAAACCGCTTCCATGCGATTCGAAACTTCCATTTTAACGCTCCGCCTTGGTACGACACCTCTCCTTTTACAAGGGAACACAGCCAGGAAAACTTCAGTAAGGCGAACAGGTTTTCCCATTCACCTTCCCCCAGGACATCTCCCCGATATCTGACCGGTACAAACAGAAAGATACCTGCCAACAGGATCAGTATTCCCAATATTACCAGTAATATCCAGCCTATGATTTTTAAAATCAACAGAAGTATATGTATCATATGATTCTACACACTGCCTTCCCCAGATTGTTTCTGATTATTTAAGATGAACTCTCTTAGTCTGACATCATTTGTTTTTTGGTACACATCCTGCACGATTTCTTCTGTCAGCTCCAGTGCCCCTTCGTATCCATCCGCGAGACCGACTACGAACAGCCCAGCGTCCTCAAAAATATGCTGCTTCAGCAACAATACAGAGAAAAATTCCAGTGGATTTTGTTTTCCCTGGGCTAACACGATCAGATAAAGATCCTTTCGAAACCGTTTCTTTTTCAAGCCCTCAATAATCCTTTTTTCACGTTTTTTCAGAGAACGGCTTACATACAATTCTCTATAAAACTCCATATTCATGCAGTCTGTCATCCCCTTTATGCTTGTTCTTTTCTATTGATAATAATAAGAATCCAACACCTGCTTTGCAATTGGAACTGCTTTTGCACCGGCATTTCCGTCATAGCCCTCGATGATCACACTGATGACCAGTTCCGGGTTGTCCACATTCGTAAAGCCTACGAACCAGGAATGTGTTTTTTCCCCATCTGTCATGCTGTATTCTGCAGTTCCTGTTTTTCCCGCCACGGAATAAGACTGTCCGGAAAGCATCGTGGCAGTTCCTTCATCCACAACTGCCCGCATATAGTCTTTCAACTGTGATGCTTCCTCCGATGTCATCAGTTTTTTATAACTTTTCGGTACATTTTTCCGAATCTCGGTTCCTTTATAGTTTGTGACTTTATCAACCAGATATGGTTCCATTAAAGTTCCGCCATTTGCGATCGCCTGTGTGATCAGTGCCATGTGATACGGGCTGACCAATGTGTTTCCCTGTCCCATAGCTGTCATCATCATCTCTCCGTCACTGGTATTCTCATCCACTACAAACGAGCTTTTTGAATAATCCAGCACGGATGGCAGTTTTTTGTTAAACAGAAGCTCTTCGGCCGTCGCACGGTAAGAATTCCGATCCAGCATCAGACCAATGTTTGCAAAGGAAGAGTTGCAGGAGTTTGCAAAAGAACTGCGCAAGTCTTCCAATCCATGTACCGTACTGTCAAAACATCGGATCGTGATGTCTTCATAAGTGATCGATCCTTCACAATTATAGCTGTAATTTTGATAGTCCGGATGTTCTCTCATATATTCCAGTGCAGTCACGATCTTAAAGGTAGATCCCGGAGCATATGCCCCTTGAGTCACCCGGTTCAGAAGCGGACTGTAAGCACTGTCTGCATTTAAGGCTTCCCAATCCTGCGCGATTGTATTCGGATCATAGGACGGTCCGGACACCATGGCAAGAATTTTTCCGGTGCTGGCCTCCATAACCATGATCGCGCCCCGATTTTCTCCCAATGCATTGTATGCCGCCTGCTGAAGCCCCGCATCCAATGTAGTTACGACCGTATCGCCATGATTTTTTTCATCCTTAAATTCGTTGAGAAATTTTTCCGCAAAAAATGCATTGGACGTCAGAAGTTCTGAGTTTTCGATGGATTCCAGTCCGCTTTTTCCTGCGGTCTCATTGCTGTAGCCAACAACATGGGCAAATGCTGCCCCGTACGGATAGACTCTGTTTTCTGTTCCGTCCTCTCCGACCTGTGTCTCGGCAAGAACTTCTCCGTCTCTGTCCGTAATGCTTCCCCGGATGATCCGGTCTGCAAAGGCATCCTGTCTTACATTATACGGACTGTTGACGATTGTCTTTGCCCGGAACACATTAAAATAGACAATATAGGAGATCAGGGCAAGAAACAGCGTAACAAACAAATAGGTCATCTTAGCGAACTCTTTGTTTTGGAACTTCTTCGAAGCCTGGCTCTTTGGTTGTCTTTTTCTTCTTTGTGGTTCTTCTCTTCGTGCCATTTCTTAACTCTCTTTCTCTCTTTCTTTCCAGATTTTCTTCCTCATCTTCTCTTAAAATATACAGACCCTGTATGATGCCGAACATGATCATCGTACTTAAAATTGAGCTTCCTCCGTAGCTGACAAGAGGAAGAGTTACGCCTGTAGAAGGTATAAATTTTGTCACTCCGCCGATATTTAAGAATACCTGGAAAATATAACAGGTTCCAAGTCCCAGTGCTACCAGTTTGTAGAACTGATTGCGGAGTGCCAGAGCAATGTTTAAAAACATCACATAACAACTGACACACACCAGAATCAGACACAGGGAAAGAATCAGTCCCATTTCTTCCGAAATCGCAGCAAAGATAAAGTCTGTATCAGCTACAGGAATCTCATCCGGAAGTCCCTGAAACAGCCCCATTCCAAACCAGCTTCCTGTGCCAATGGCAAACAAAGACTGCGCTACCTGATATCCGCCGTCACTATAGGTTGCAAACGGATCTTTCCATGCAGCTACACGTACCTGAATGTGCGCAAATAAATGGTATGCCAGTACGGCAGCGACCGAACCGCCTCCGAGACCGGCTGCCACATAAAGAGGCTGTCTCGTTGCCGTGTACAGCATGACCAGATACACTACGAATAAAATCAATGCCGTACCAAGGTCTGTAGAAAGCACGAGGATCAGCACATGAGCTGCTGCCAGTGCTGTTGTAATCACAATGTTCTTAAACTCCAAAGAACGGTTTAAATTTGCCGCTACAAAAAATACAAATAAAATTTTCACAAACTCGGACGGCTGTATTCCGAATCCGGCGATCGTAAATCCAAGCTTTGCTCCACCGGAAACCTCTGCCAGAACGGAAACCAGAACCAACGCCAGAATCCCGGCTCCTGCATACATATAGCCCCAGTCTTTTAAACGATCCAGCTTACGGATCGCAACCGGTACCACCAAACCGATCACAACTCCTACTGCGGCGAAGATCAGCTGCTTGATCGCATTTTCTTCTTCCAGTCTGGTCAGCATGATCATCCCGATACAAAGAAGCATGCACATATTATTAACGATCAGCTTGGACACCTTCGGATATAAAATCCGGTACAACAGAATCACAGCCAGAAGAAAACCCGCGCTGGCTGCATAAAGAGTCAGTATTTTGGGATCATCCTTCTTCAGATACATGACCACATATGCTGTCAGCTGAAGTAAAAACATCAGCACATTCTGCCGGATCAGGATCCATTTCTGCTCGCTCTCATAATTATGTGCGAAAATAGAGAAACACGAAAACGTGTAAATTCCCATTAAAAGGATCATAAGATATTTTGATAATTCTACTATGATGTTAACCACAATTTCACCTGCTTTTATGTTATTCCGCGTCTGAAATGACCGCGCGTAAATTCTTCTCCTGACATTCCCGATACCGCATTCCGGGTATTCACAGCAAGAGCCGCATTCAAGATGCGAGTCACCTCGCTGCCTGTCTCTGTCGAAAACTGCACACGGATGCTTCTTGGATGCATCCTCATCCACTCTTCTCTTTCATCAAACAACGATAAAGGAGCGGAATTGTAAACAATATTATAGCAAAATCCGCAGTGATTTTTCACCGGGAACTGTTTTCCTCTGCGATCCGTCAGTGTTGTCGTGACCGGGTGGTGTGTACAGCCATTTGTTGTCTTCACCACACACTGCGCAGATGTCATAACCGGAATTCTTCCATAGATCACAAGTTCACTTTCCTCAAGTCCCAGAACATTCAGCTCCTCTGCATTTAATTCCATCGGAGCTGTAAACAGTTCTACACCGTTCCTTTTCCAGAATTGCCGGCTGTATTGATTGAATACATACAGATTATGATCCAGAAGGATCGTCCTGTCAAATCCGTGTTGTTTTAAAAACTGAAAACTCTCACAGTTTCTGATCAATACACCGTCCTGTGCGATTTCCAGAAACCGATCATAATGTTGTTCAAATTTTCGAACTGCATCAGCCCGGAAAATATGGGGCATCGCCAGAAAAATCTTGGCACTGCTTCTTTTCACTTTTTTACAGAGGTGCTGCAGTCTCGCATCTTCAAATAAATCCTGTACTATATTACTGTCAATATAAATCCGTTCTGCTGCCTCTGAATCCAGCACACTTTCCAGCTGTTCCAAAGTCTCTGTCAGAACACTCAGCAGTACACCTTCCGTTTTCTTTTCTTCTGAGTTTTGTTTCAGAAGAGGTTGTTCCGTGGATGTCCGCCGGAATTTCCCGCATATCTCCAGTTCTAATTTTTCTAATGCCTGCCTTCTTAATTCATTGAGCTGCTGCATTGGAAGAAACACCTTTCCTTCCAGATCAATCTCCAGATGTTCAAATACAAATTCTGTGGCTCCCGTCTTAGAAAGTTGCTTTTGGATTCTGGACACCTCCATCGGCTGATTCTGTGCCTCCTGCACAGTCTGCTCGGAATAAACGGTAACGCTTATATCTTCTGTCCAGACTGTCAGCATTGCCGGTTCTCCCACTGCCGCACGCAGGTATCCGGATATCTGCTCTTTCGTTGCCCCTTCCAGATACTGTTCTTTCATCTCTGTCATCAGTTTCTGGTTACGGATTCGATTTAGAATCTGTCCTTTTTGATATTGTTCCTTTTTGGGAACCAGAATCACAGTCTTTGTTCCCTTTGGAATCTCTTTTCCAAAAGAGTAATTCTCACGCTGCAGATTCAACTCCAGGAGATCTCCCTTGTGGATATCTGCTAAAGTCTCCACCGTCAGTTCTCTTCCTTTCTGTGAGAGCACACGTGCCGCAGGTACTCCTGCATGGTTCGGGCGGGAAATGGCGATCATATCCCGGCCGTTTCGTTCTTTATAATAACCCTGGCTGAATCCGCCCCGATTATACAGATCCATCAGCGCTTCCCGGTCTGCCTGTTCTACCCGATATCCACTTTTTCCCTTTTTTAGATACAAATCTGTATACTTCCGGTAAATCGATGTCACGGCCGCTACATACTCGGGCCGCTTCATTCTTCCCTCAATCTTAAATGAATAGACGCCCGCCTCGATCAGCTCCGGAATCAAATCCAGAGTACAAATGTCTTTTGGACTGAGCACGTATTCTTTTTTGCTGCTCTGATCCACACTGTACGGGAGACGGCACGGCTGGGCACACTGCCCTCTGTTTCCACTGCGTCCTCCGATCAGGCTGCTGAGCAGGCACTGTCCGGAATAGCAGTAACACAACGCCCCATGGACAAAGCACTCAATCTCCATCCCTGTTGCACGATAAATCTCCTGAATCTCTTCCAGAGAAATCTCCCTTGCCGGGACCACTCTTGTCACTCCCTGACTTTGTAAAAACTGCGCTGCCTTGACATTAACTGAGGACATCTGTGTACTTGCATGAATCTCCAGATCCGGAAAATCATGCCGGATTAATTCAAGCACTCCGACATCCTGTACGATCACCGCATCTAAGCCATGCAGATACAAGGGTTCCAAATAGTCATGAAGTGTCTCGATCTCCCGGTCTTTCAGAAGTGTATTGACTGTAAGATACACTTTTCTTCCATGGAAGTGTGCATAATCAATGGCCTGCTTTAATGTCTCTTCTGTAAAATTGTCTGCGAATGCGCGAGCTCCGAATCTGGGACCTCCTGCATAGACGGCATCCGCACCCGCATGGATCGCAGCCAGAAAGCTCTCATAGGATCCTGCCGGAGATAAAATCTCTATCTGTGGTTTTTTCTTTTCTTCTATCAATCAATAACTCCTTTTTCTATTTACATAAAAAGAGGGCCAAACAAAAGCTGCTTGCTTCTGCAGTCTCTTGGGCACCCTCATTCTTTTACTTTCTGCGATTCTTCATCTCTGTTTCCAGCTTCACGATCTGCATCTGAAGATCGTTGTTTTCCTCTTTCATCTTAGCGAGCTCTTTTTCCGCATTCTCCAACTTGATCTGTACGGAAATTAATTCATGCTTTAAGTCATACATCTCTTTATCTTTCAGTTCGATGTCACTCTCCAGTGAATCTCCCTGCTTCTTTGCCTTAAAATAATCATCTGCAATATTCAGTGCCAAAAGTACATTTCTGGTGTCTGCACTCTGCTTGCGGTAACCTTCGCTGTTGGCACATTCTGTTATCTTATGGTTCAGATAGGAAGATACTTTCTGCAGATACTCTTCACCCTCAAATCCACTTAGCGTATAGACTTTTCCTCCAATTAAAACTTCTGTAAAATGTTTTGCTGAACTCATAGCATCCTCCTTGGCATTTCTTATCTGTTATTATAAACTATCTGCAAACAAAAACCAACTATTTTTTGAAGTTTCTGTGTGACCGCTCACCTTGAAACCGGAGGAAGAATTCCAAGATGCCGGTATGCCAGATCTGTCACAACTCTTCCTCTCGGTGTACGCTGGATAAATCCACACTTCAGCAGATATGGTTCGTATACATCCTCCAGTGTTCCGGAATCTTCTGAAATGCTGGCTGCAAGCGTATCCAGCCCCACCGGACCTCCCTGAAACTTTTCAATCATGACCTGCAGGATCATCCGGTCTCCGTGGTCCAGTCCATAACGGTCCACATCCAGAAGATCCAGTGCATAATTTGCTACTTCTTCCGTGATCACACCGTCATATTTGACCTGTGCAAAATCACGCACCCGCTTTAGCAGACGGTTGGCAAGCCGCGGAGTTCCTCTGGAGCGTTTGGCAAGCTCAAGCGCTCCTTTTGTATCAATCTCGACATTGAGCACTCTGGCCGAACGCTTGATGATCGTCATCAACTCTTCTTCTGTATAAAACTCAAGACGATTCACAACTCCAAAACGATCCCGCAGGGGTGCGGTGAGCATCCCTGCTCTCGTAGTCGCTCCCACCAGGGTAAACTTCGGAAGATCCAGACGGATCGAACGTGCGGTCGCGCCCTTTCCGATCATAATATCAATCGCATAGTCTTCCATCGCCGGATACAGCACTTCCTCCACCTGCCGGTTCAATCGGTGAATCTCATCCACAAACAGCACATCATGCTCCTGCAGATTATTCAAAATAGCAGCCATCTCTCCCGGCTTTTCAATCGCCGGCCCGGAAGTCACCTTGAGATTCACCCCCATTTCATTGGCGATGATTCCTGCAAGCGTCGTCTTTCCGAGTCCCGGCGGTCCATAGAACAATACATGGTCTAACGCCTCGTCTCTTTCTTTTGCCGCCCGGATATAAACTTCCAGCATCTTCTTCGCTTTTGCCTGTCCTATGTAGTCCGAAAGAAGCTGCGGCCGCAGATGATTCTCTATCTTCGCATCTTCTTCCAGATTTTCTGTTGTGATAATTCGTCTTCCCATATGCTTCCTCTACTATATCTATAACATTTTTTTCAATGCTTCTTTGAGTACGTCTTCCACAGAGGTATACTCTGTCACCTGGCGTACTGCCTTCAGACTCTCGGCATTGCCATATCCAAGAGCCACTAAAGCCTGTACTGCCTCTGTCTGGATATCACCGTTTCGCCCATCTGATGGAATCTCTGCGGCGGCTGCGCTTCGCGGCTCTAACATCTCCTTAAGATCCAGCTTGTCTTTCAATTCGATGATCAGCTTCTCGGCTGTCTTCTTTCCAATCCCGGGTGCTGCACAGATTGCCTTGGCGTCACCTGACAATACCGCAAACTTGAGTTCATCCGCCGAGAGACAGGATAAGATGTTCAGTCCGCCTTTTGGCCCGATTCCGCTCACGCCGATGACCAGCCTGAACACTTCAAGATCGTCTCTTGTCAGAAATCCAAACAGCTGCATCGCATCTTCCCGCACATTCAGATACGTGTGAATCTTTACTTCACATCCAATCGGCCCCAAAAGGCTCAGGGACTGCTCCGGCATATAAATTCCGTATCCTACTCCCTGTACATCTACGATTGCCTTGTCCCGTTCCAAGCCTGCCAGTTCCCCTCTAATATATGAAATCATAGCTTCTGTTTCCTTTTCTTCTATACTTATTCTGCTTTTTTCAAAAAAGCAGTCCTTTTGAGTACTTCACTGGATACAATTCCAATCAGAAGCCCCGTTACCAGCCCCGATATGAGCAAAACCGGGAAATAATACCCGACCTGATAGGTCTCTACGATCATCATCGCGAGCAACAGCTGCCCGATGTTATGAAATACACCTCCTGCGATGCTGACTCCCTGGATACTGAAACCACCGGTCCTACGAAGCAACACCATGATGGCGAGACTGAAAACGCCCCCTGCCATACTGTAGAGAATCATACTCAGATTCCCAAACAAAAATCCGGACAGCAGAATTCTGGTTACAGATAAAAGAAACGCTTCTTTTCCTCCATATGTATACAAAACAATGACGATTACCAGATTTGCCAGCCCCAGTTTTATCCCAGGGATTCCAAAAGAAATCGGAATCAAGGTCTCCACATAGCTCAAAATGAGCGCCAGCGAAGTAAATACACCAAAATATGCTGTCTTATTCTTCATCTGTCCTCTCCTGTTTTAAAATGTTAATTCACGATTCCATCCAGTTCACTCTCTTTACTGCCCTGTACACTCACCACGACCTGATTCGGAAGACAGATGATACTCTCTCCCGTCCTGGAGATTGCCTTCTGGTGTACGCAGAGCTGATCCGGACAGTCTGCCCACTCCATCTTCGCCTGTCCATTCTGAATACGCAGACGATTCCCATCCTGAATCTCTATCGTCTGATCCTTTGCCAGTGAATACGTACCATACACTTCTCCGTCTACGGTGACAACTGCCTCCTGTGCCTCTTTTCCTGTCAGCAAAAAAAATCCCGCACACACTGCTGCTACCAAAAGTATGCATCCAATCAAAATATAATCTCGTTTTTTCATAGTTGTATCCTTTCAGAGTTTTATCATAGCACACTGCACTCAGGAATGCAACCATTCATTCGACCATATGTTCGGGTTGCATTCTTTTACAAAAATCTCCGGATCGGGATGGTAATCACCCGGAGCACTGCATAAAAAATCTTTTTCTCGGTGGACATTTCACGCGGATGATAATTCTCTTCATAATGATATTCTCCGCTGTCCGTCATTGTTCTGCTATAGGTTTTGTCGCGATCGATTTCTTCTCTTAATTCTGCTGACAGTGCTTCTGAATCAATCGCAAGCATCAATTCCGTATCCTGATACGTACTGCGCATATCCAGGTTGTAGGAACCTACGATACTGAGTCTGTCATCAATGAGCACTGCTTTGGTATGATTGGAATGAGGCCCCAGATATTCGTGCACCTGCACACCGGTTGCCCAGATTTTTTCTTTTTGGTTCAAATAATCTGTACACCCCCACGGATTGGCTCCGCTTGACACATCATTGGTAATAATCTCCACATTCGTTCCCTGTTCACAAGTATTTTTCAGATCTGCATACATCTCTTTTCCGCAGATAATATAAGGCGTGCAAATGACTGTATTTTTCCCTGTCTGAAGCAGCTGGTTGACAGAATACCACATATGAGGCTCTTTGTTTTTTGCTTCAATCGGATTGGAAAGAAGGGTTACCTTTGCAGTCTCTACCGTCCGCGCTTCCCAATCCCAGGTTTTTAAAATGTCCGGATATAACGCTTCAAGTTTCGGATATCGTTCTTCCAGTTCTTTCAGACTGTTCTGTACACGGTCAGTCTTCTTTTTACAGCGGTATTCTTTACTGTCCGAAAGCTCCCACACGCGTTCAAAATATGCCTTCAGCTGTTTTAAAGAGGCACTTTCTCCTTCCTTTGCATAGATAAAAATCTCTTTGTCAATATTCTGATGCTTTCCATAATCTCCCAAAAACAGATTGGTCGTATTTCTTCCGCCCAAAAGGTACATCGAAGAATCTGTAATCACGTATTTATCATGGAGTCTTGCCTGCATCGTCCACGGCTTCAACAGATTAACCGGATTGTACACTTTCACTTCTATATTTTCTGTAGAGGCGAGTGCCTGAAAATACGGATCTCCCAGCATATCTAAAAATCCACTGATTCCATCTACGATCAGACGAACATGCACATTCCTGTGTGCTGCCTCGATCAGCGCACTCATCACATCTTTTCCTCCGGTATCCGCATTAAAATCAAAAGTCGATACGATCACTTCTTCTTTCGCTTCCCGGATCATTTTCAATCGATATTCCAAAGCTTCTGTATTATCCGTAATGTAAGCCGCCCGTTCTTTTCCCGGCTCCTCAGAATAACATTCCTGTGGATCAAACTGTTTCTTATAATGATCCGATACTTTTTTATGCTGAACATAAGGAATCGTCAGTGCTGCGATATACAAAAGAACTGCGATCAGACAAAATCTTCCCCAGCGTATTTTTTTCTTTCCTGTTTTTAAATCGTATGTTCTCACCTCTGCCACCTCTCTGTTTCCCCATAGTTAAGAGGTAGTATAGTTCGCTCCTGCCCAAAAGTCAAGTACGCTATTTTGTTGTATTTTACGGGAAATTTCGTTATAATAAGCGAAACACTCAAACACAAGGAGATTTCTTTATGAACCAGATCAAATCGATTAGAAAATTATGCTTTATTCCGCTGCTCTTTCTGCTTCTTTTTTCTCTCAGTGGCTGTGCCTCATCTGCAGAACCGCTCCAGATGAACGGGATGTATTTTGATACAATCGTTACGATCCGCATATGGGATACTTCCGATCGCTCTGTTCTGGAAGAATGCGAAAAGCTTTGTCAAAAATATGAAAATCTGTTCAGCCGGACCATTGATACCAGTGATGTTTCCAGGATCAATCAGGCAAACGGACAGCCTGTGACTGTAGATCAGGAAACAGCTGATCTGATCAAAACCGCACTGCACTATGGGGATTTATCAGATGGGAAATTTGATATCACCATTGCTCCGTTAAGTGAGCTCTGGAATTTCGGACATAATGACGGACAGATTCCAGATCCAGCTGCCATTGAGGAAGCCAGAAGTCATGTGAATTACAAAAACGTCAAAGTGGACGGTACTACCGTTCAGCTTCTGGATCCAAAGGCTGCCATCGATCTTGGAGCGATTGCAAAGGGCTATATTGCAGATCAGCTGAAAGAGTATCTGGAAAGCGCCGGGATTAAACACGGACTGATTTCCCTTGGCGGAAATACCGTGGCAATCGGGGAAAAGCCGGATGGGTCACCTTTTAAGATCGGCGTTCAAAAACCCTTTGCCGAGCAAAATGATATCCTTACAAGTCTTGATATCAGAAATCAATCTGTGGTTTCTTCCGGAACCTACGAGCGCTATTTTGAAAAAGACGGAAAAATTTACCATCACATTTTAAATCCGTTTACCGGATATCCTTACGAGACTCATCTGCAGCAGGTTACGATCATCTCGGATGCTTCTGTAGATGGAGACGCCTTAAGTACCACTTGTTTTGCACTTGGTCTGGAAGAGGGATCAAAACTGATCAAATCACTGGACGAAATCGAAGCTATTTTCGTGACAGATGACGGAAACATCCATCGGGTGGGGTGATATCACTCCCACCCCAAATGTGTTCTTTTTACAATCATTCTTGGCATGAACTTTAAAATCCCATTTCTGTCCACATTGGTCAGAAATGGGATTTTCTTGATCTGTCAGATCACTCGTTCGAAAAACTGTAATTTGCCTTTCTGTGATAGTTTGTCACAAACCTTTCTAATGAATGCAATGCCATTGGAAGAATGATGCATCTTGCAGCGTAAAAAACATATCCGATTCCGATGGAAAACACAAAGGATGATATCACCTCAATCAGCAGTTTCTTTACAGAAACCTGCTTTTGAATGACAACTGCTTGAAAAATGATGTCTCCGCACCAGATCAATGCATTGATCAGAATGCAACTCAGCAAATTAAGGTTCCACTTCAACAGCAACCATAAGACGATGGCCTGCATCATAGCTCTTTGCGGTATTTCCATGCAGGCAGCTTCAATACACATTCCTATCAGTTCAGTCGGTTTATAAGCTTCTTTTGTTCGTGATCCGAACATTACCATGGCACATGTTGCCACTAACGTAACAGCGGCGATAACCCAGACTTTATAATCAATCAACTTTTCAAAATGAAACGGATAATCACCCATCAGCAGCCATATAATGATCGTCGGTATGATTGCGGTAAGCAAGGGCGAAAACATCAATGCCTTCTTTGTATTCTTCAATTTTTGAGATACATATATGTGGAAGGAAAACCATATTCCACTTAATAAAAATCCTATAATAAAAACAATTGGATAAAGCATTTATAAACTCCGTTTATAAAAAGTCCAAAAACTCCGGATTTTCTCCATAATGGCTCTATGTAATGCTTATTCATTTCCAGTGCTTTAACTGTGAAAGATATATATTAAATTGAGCTCGTCTGTCATCCACTCCCAGATTATCAGGATTCGGCATATGTTCCACAAGATAATCCAATAAAGACTCTCTTGACTGATATACAAACTTCCCCTCTGCATAACACCACTTACAATAATCTTCGTTGTAGCTTCCATCTTTCTCCCGGCTGATGAATGCATCTTCATTTAAGGGCATTCCACAGCATTGACAAATGAGCTGACGAGGAGAGCCCAGAAGCGTATTGACGGAAACTTCAAACTCCTGTGATAACAGTTTTAATGTATCTGTATTAGGTTGTGTCTCTCCTGTTTCCCAACGACTGACAGCCTGTCTGGTAACCATCACACGTTTCGCCATTTGCTCCTGTGTGAGACTATTTTTCTCGCGCAGCTTTTTAAGCACATCTTTCATTTCCATATTAGTTCCCTCCTTTGTGTAATATCTTATCTCTATTATGAAGCCTCTCTATGGTTTTAACAAGCAACCTGCAGTTGCTAAGAAGTTCTTGTAATCACACATCAGGAGTCGCTTTTACCGGATTCAGCAGCTTCCATCTGTTTTTTCACATCTACAAGGCTAATCCACACTCAAACGCTAACAGCATGTATTTCTCAGCATTCGTAAGTCCATACAATTCCAGATCTCGAATTTCCCATTTTTCCGAACTGAGACTATCCGCCCCATACAGAAATTGTATAAATGGAATCTGCCGGTATTGTGAAACTGCCAGCATAGATGCACATTCCATTTCAACCGCAAGACAGCCTTCCTGCCTGCGTTCCTCAATCGCTGGAATGGTTTCTCTGTAAATTGCATCCGAGGTCCATGTTTTTCCTTTTACATAGGAATACCCACAGAATTCCAATACATTCTGCAGTACCCGAATGGAATGTTCCGACGCTTTAATTTCCTCTGATGGAGCTATGTAATGATAGCTTGTTCCTTCATCACGGACTGCAGAAACCGGAATAATCATGTTATCCTTCACTTTCTCATCATCCAACACACCGCAGGAACCAAACATTACAAACTTCTTTGCACCCATGGCAACAACTTCCTCAAATCCTGCCACACACGCCGGTGCCCCTACTCTGGATAAATAAAATGCAATATCCTGATTTTTGTAATAAGTTTTATAAACAGGCAAAGCTCCATTGGCCGTATATAGTTCTGCAATCTTCTCTACACTTTTCAAGGAAGCAAACTTCTGAATAATATTTTCCGAAAATGTGGAAACACAGATTTCCGGAAAACCCTCTATTTTTTTCGTGGTATCAAAAGGCGTAAAAAGTGCCGGTTCTGTTATTGTATTTTTTTGAAAAATGGTTCCCATAGTGACACTCCCTTCTTGTCATTCTCATGAAAAGATCTAAAATCATTGCATAATATGCGCTGTAATAATCGTATAGCTATATGCGTTGACTGTTATTTTAAGGATTCAACACAAAATACGAATCATACTTTGTTCCATCATGCCCTACCAGTTTTTCCGCCGAAAGCTCAAACCCCAGATTTTTCAACGCTTGAATACATTCCGTAGCTGCTGGAATTGCTTTTGTGGCAATTTTACTACAATGGAATAAACGATATGCAGGCGCGATAATCAAACTTAATATTTTTATAATCTTATCAGACATTTCATAGTCGCTCCGAATATCAAGCCTAAGCAATCCACAATCTGTAAAATAATCTGCGGCATCTCTGTGAAAAAGTTCTATTGTCCCTATTGCTTCATGCGTTTCTTTTGATATAATCGTCCACCGGACAAATCCCTGTCGATTATACTCAAAAAGCCAATAATCAATAGCCTGCTGCATTCTGTTTTCAGTTGTATAATAAAAATCATCTCCGCCACAATTATCACTATTAAAGAAAGAGACAGCCTCTTTATCTGAATAAACTTTTAGTAAATCCAGTCTATCCTCCTGTCTGACCATTCTCAAAATATAGTCATTATTCTCAAATTCAGGACAACTTCTATAAATCTCTTCCATACTGGTCTTCCTCCGTAAATTCCGATTGAGATTTCACCTGTTTTAGGAAATTTAATAACTGTTATATTTTGTTATTAAATTCACTGTAAACCTTTGAAAACGCTGGATTTGTCGCAGGTGAGCTTTCCCTTATTGTTTCCCTTGTGTTATATCTTCCCATATAAGTTTACGAACTCTGATAAGGGAAAATACAAGGGCAAAAAAAATCTGATAACACATTATAACATAAAATGAAAATGACATGGTGAACTGATTGAAATGCTTCTATATTTTTATTGATTTGAAGGAGACACAACATGAATACCATTTACGCAAAATACAACATGTATCACAACAGCATTGACATTTATACATCTGCCGGATATATGTTACGCATTGACTGTAATAAGGCAGAGGATGGACTAAAAGCCACTCCCCGCTCACAGTATTCGTTATATGCACTTGCTGCTTTCCAATGGGGCAGTGGAATCAATAATCTGTCTTCCGATTACTTTTTCAATCTCTAAATAGTTCATAGCGATATCTCCTCATATTTACTCAAGAACCAATAACAGTGCCATTTTGAACTGCTTTGTTGCACTTACTGAGTGCTTTCCAAACTTATCAAACTTAAAAGTTTCTCCTGCGTGGATCACCTGCTCCTGTCCCTCATATCCAATCACAGCCTCTCCATCAAGTGCCATCACAAGGGCTTCTCCCGGAGCTGCATGCTCTGAAAGACCTGTTCCTGCATCAAAACTCATAACAACAAATTTCATCTTGTCATTATGCGCCAAATCCATATTTACAATCTTTCCTTCCTGATATGGAAGTAACTCTGCTAACTTAAATACTTCTCCCGCCTTGATTACCTCGTTCATAATAGTCTCCTTTCGAAATTCAATCTCTTTATATATAGAATCTTTTATTGCACTAACTCCAACCGACCGTTGAATAGGTGTTAGAATACTTTCTCCAGGCAAAAAATTGATATCCCTGTGCCATTCTCATGATAGATTTGCTTCGAGATGGTACACCCTGGCACTGTTCTGTTTTCTCTTACAAAATCTATAATTTTTCCAGCTTGTTCTTTCATCGTTTCCACCTCTCTTTCTCTTCTTTACATCTATTATTTTATCCATAGGCCTCTTGTTTTTCTGTTGCTGTAGCAACAATATCGATGATATGATAAAATTTCATTTGAAAGGATGGTAATAAGCATATGAAGAAACTAGATGATTATCAGAAGTATCTTCCGATACTATCGAAAGCAAAGCTATTTGAAGGAATTCCTCTTGAACACTATCCGCAAATTTTCAACTTCCTCCAGGCCTCAATTCTCTCTTTTGAAAAAGACGAATTAATTCAACACCTAGGAGAACCTTTGTTATATTCCGGAATTGTGCTTGATGGAACAGTTGAAGGATCATTTATCAATGAAAACTACAGCAAAATCAATATGAATCATTTTGAACGTGGTCGATCATTTGCAGAAGCCCTGGCATGCGTGCAAACACCATACAGTCCAATACAGCTAAAAGCATTGACTAACTGCACCATTATGTTAATTAATCTTAAAGGTATTATAAGCGGTTCTTCCTGTCCATGCTCTTACCAACTGAATTTAACCACTAACATGCTCAAAATACTTGCCTCACAAAATGTTTTTTCAAATCTAAAACTAAGAATTGCAAATCAGAAATCTTTAAGAGATCGAATTCTAATCTATTTGCATAGTTTAGCGCCAGACTCAGAAGGGTATCTCCATGTTCCCTTTACACAGACAGCACTTGCAGAATTCTTAGGTGTAAACCGAAGTGCACTGTCCAGAGAACTTGGTCGTATGCAAGATGAAAATCTTATAGAAGTTAACGATAAAAAAATGAAACTTTTACTATAGAAAAAAGGGGATGCGCCCATCCCCTTTGCCAAATACGCTGTATGCGATTTCACAACAATTTTATTCCAATGCCTCTTCCAGCACTGATTTCAGTGTTTCAGCTGATTTGTGTAATGCCTTGATTTCATCTTCAGATAGTGAAATGGGAACCTTTGATATAAATCCTTCTGCACCTACAATACTTGGCATAGACAGAACTACATCCTTGATTCCGTATTCTCCATCCATCATTGTTGAAATTTGAAGTATCGAACGTTCATTTCTGATTATAGCTTCACATATTCTCTTTACCGACATTGCTATTCCATAATAAGTAGCACCCTTCCTTTGAATAATTTCATAGGCGCTGTTTTTTACTTTCTCCGCAATTTCTGACGTAGCTCCTTCATGGTCATGATGCCCTCTCATCTCGCAGAAATCATGGAGTGGAATACCTGACACGTTGGCACTTGACCAAGCGGCAATCTCACTGTCTCCATGTTCTCCAACAATAAACGCATGAACACTTCGACTATCTACTTCCAGATGCTCCCCGAGACGTTCTTTTAGTCTTGCTGTATCCAGAACCGTTCCTGATCCAATCACACGATTCGGTGCATATCCTTGCCCTCCTTATTGTTCAAAATGCTCTTTTGCAAACTGCATATCCTGTACTACTTCAACCGTTCCAAGATAATTGCCTTTCTTATCTCTTACTGCCATATATGTTACAAGGAATGGTTTTCCATTCTTCTCCATCCAAACTGGAACTCTGTCACGCTTATTATTTCTAAAATCATCTAAAATTGCTCGCACCATCGCTTCTATCTTAGGTGGATGGCAAGAAAATACTTCCCTGTCAATCGCCATCTGAGGGCGTTTGAACACCTTTGGTCCTTCGTTGAAGAAGCGATTGATATTATTATCATCCACAAATGTAATCTCGATAGGCAATGTATTGAGAAGTGCTTCCAGCTGTGGAACTGTCATATGACCACCACCTAATATGATTTCTCCATCGCTTAGAGCCGCCTCTGTTCTTGCTTTTTTATCAGCACTATATTTTTCTGCCTCATCCCAGATCATTTCTACTCCAAATACAGGTGCATAGTCCTTAGCATCCTCGTAAATGCCATACCACTCTTCCCTGCTGAAATTCACTGCGCAGATAGGGTATAAAATATTATTTTCTTTATAGATCATCTCATCTGCTCGTTTGAGAACTGTCTGAAGTCGGTTCATCCATTCTTCATCATAATCTGATATTTTATCAAGTGCAGCTAGCTCATCACGAATTTCATCATCCACTGTCCACATCACATCCGAAGGTCCTGAGATCTCATAGCGTACCTTTAATACCGGATAGACAAGATCTCCTTTTTCTGCATAATGAATAGAAATCTGTCGAAGCTCAGATAGCTTCTCTCCTACATCATTCCCAGACTCAATATCTCCTTGAATTTCATGAATCAATGCGGCTATCTTCTCGTTTTCAAGAGCCCATCGATACATCGGATGTCCAACAGTTTCTCTAAGAGTCTTTGCTGCAGCATGCTTCTGATTGTATGCATCCGGCATCAGTTTCTTAGATGTCTCCTCTTTCTTAAGTGACTCTTCTACTGCTTTTTCTGCATTTGCAATCTTTTCTTCCTTTGTTGCACCGTGAAATAAGGCACTGTGAACATCGCACAATTTCTGCACTTCTGTGATTGGTGTGCCTTCCTTAATTAGCTCCTGCTCAGCTTTCATAATTTCAGATGCCTCTACCTCTGAAAAATTCTCTACGAAGTCTTTGCGCACACTCTCTAAGTCTTCGCCTTCTCCAAGTCGCTTTAAATAGCTCTTTATCTTTTCTCTTGTATTTTCCTGAAAAGCCCCATCTTCACTGCTGGTCTCGTCTCCTGCATTATTCTTTCCAAGTGCAAAGATATTTGGCATCTTCCCAATAAGTTCAAACCCATTACTCATAAGTGCCGGCACAACCTTCATCATGGATATGTTTCTCATCTTAGCTCCCTTTGGAATTGTTGTGATGCGTCCCACAGAGTTAAGCATTGCAGGCTTTGTAATCTCTGAAAATCCTAAATCCTTTAAAACATCTACAAGCTCAGGATATTCCTGAACCAATTCAAATACTGGTTTGTTTAAGTCTAATTTCTTTGCCATATAAACATCCACACCTTTCTATCTTTCCTTGTTACAAAATAGAATAACCTAAATTCCCTAAAATAATCTGTTGCTCCAGCAACATTTCTCAATGTCTCTGTTGTGTGTCCAG
Source organism: Mediterraneibacter gnavus ATCC 29149 (assembly GCF_008121495.1). Taxonomy (NCBI): domain Bacteria; kingdom Bacillati; phylum Bacillota; class Clostridia; order Lachnospirales; family Lachnospiraceae; genus Mediterraneibacter; species Mediterraneibacter gnavus. The sequence goes on from NZ_CP043051.1 coordinate 3,222,840, forward strand.
CACCTCCGACAATAACATTTTTCTTTGCCACTTCGTTCTGAATGGCTTCAGCAAGAATATCACCACCAGCTATAATGCTTCCTCCAAATAAAACCATTACATCAGCCTGATTGATTCCAATTTTTTTCTAATACATTTTGTGTAAATTCTTCTATATCACGCTTGCCACAAAATTCTCCCAAAATATTAATTGCTTTTGCTTTTTACATAACTCACCTCATAAAATTCCGATTTTTTACTTTTGGGAACATAGTTGATTGAGCAATAAACTGCTACATTATAATTACTTCCATATACAATTAAAGCATTCATATGCAATTTGCTCCATTCATTACATTTTAACAATTTTTCTTACTGTATTTGCCGTCCGGATCGTAATTCTGTCACTGATCTTTGAACTGGCAGTTTTTGACCACCAATTTGTTTTTTGATAATCTTTGCGGCTAAAAGACCAGAAAATCACATTTTTATAATGATAGATTTTTTCGTACTCTTCTTTTGGATTTCCAACTTCATTATAAAAACTGTCATAAGATATGTTCGGAAACATAAAAATAAGATTATCATAGATCTCCTTGTTGCTGTCTCCCCACCATTCTGGAGCATTTTTCAATATGTCTTCCAACTCTTCCTGCGAAACAACAAAAACGGGAATGTCCAACCCAAATCGTTTATTTATCATGGATCTTATTTCATTTGAAAGTCCCTCTTTGTCATCAATGTCCGCGCAGAAAACAACATTGCCGCTATTAAGATATGTAGAAACTGCTGTATATCCAAGTTCTGCAAAACCCGCTTTTAATTCAGACATCGCTATTTTGTTTTTGCCACTGATATTGATTCCTCTTAATAATGCAACATATCTTTTCATACGACCATTCCTCTCTGACATTTTTTGTTTTCTCAATATATTGTATAAATTTTACCATATCACAGACTTTTTGTGTAGTTGTTTCATTTTGATCCTTTTTTGTTCCATAAGAGAAAGCTCCTTTCAGTTCTTAACTCAATTTGAAAGCTGATAATCATAAATAAAGAAATTCATTACTGCCTGCTGTCCTTTAATGTTAAATACGTGTTTCTTTTCTAAACGTCTTTTCATTCCTTGGTGTTCATAAAAACCATAATTACAACTTGTGTCTGTAAACAAATAAAATTCTTTCAGCTTTTCCTGCTTCATGTAATTGAGTGCTGATTGAAAAAGCATTTTTCCAATCCCTTTTCCTCTGCACGAAGAACTTACGGCAAATAAGGCAAGTTCTGCCGGATAAGTCTTGTTATTTTCGTTTAGTAATTGCTTATCTATTCCATTGACGTTACCAAAGATTTTTGAAACATTTCGCCCCTCTTTTGAACTGTATAATGATAGTATTGATTTTATCTGCAACAGCCTGTTTGAAAGAGGACTTTTATGTTTGGTAATATTATTCGCCAGTATAATACCTGCCACATTTCCGTCAACTACCGCTACTCTTGAAAAAGTATAGTTTGTTAAGCAACTGCTTAGAAATACTCTTGCTAATTTGACCGCCGTTTTTGATGTACTAAAATCATCATAATGCCAAGTTTCTCTGATGATAGTTTCCAAAGCTTTAAAATCTTGTTTTTGATATTCTCTTAATTCTATTTGCATTGTTCTTCTCCTTGTTTTCATCATTTATATCATGTATGATAAAGTATACAGTAACTGTAATGTCAATAAGGAGATATACGAAAATGAGAAAAGAAATTAAAAGGCTAACAACCGCACAATTCGCAAAACTACACGAAGTAAATAAACGTACATTACATTATTATGATGAAATCGGTCTTTTCCGTCCGCTTACCAAGGCTGAAAATGGATATCGCTATTATGATATTTCACAAAGCATAGATTTTGAATATATTCGTATGCTGAAAGAATTAAATATGAGTATTGAAGAAATTGAAGCATATCGAAAAAATCCTACACCTGCCAACTTCTTAAAAATTGTGAATGAGAAAGAAAAAGAAATTGATAAGCAAATTCAAAAGCTGAAAGATATTAAAACTGTAATGCAAAGGAAGAAAGCGAAAATCGCTTTTTGTGAAACTTTGCAAGAGCAGGAAATCAGAATTGAAGAATGCAAATCAGAAAGGCTTTTAGTCTATCCTTATGATTTCTCAAAAGATGATATATCAGAAATTTTTTCCCACTTGAAAGATATATGGGGAATCGAACAAATACGCATGGGAATGGGAAGTCTTATTTCGCTTGATAATGTATATAAGATGAACTTTGATAAATATGAGGGGATATATACGATTGCCTTGAACAAGAAGTCTGTTCCAAATAGTCTTATAAAACCAAAAGGAAAATATCTTTGCGGTTATCAAAAGGGTACATGGGATAAATTGCCAGCACTGTATCAACAGATGTTGGATTATGCCAATAAAAATAATTTACAACTTACTGGCTACGCTTACGAAGTTGGTTTGAACGATTTTGTAATTTCTGATGAAGCCGATTATATTACAAAAATTGTGATTAAGATTCAAGAAATCTCTTGATTTTGCAGGTGGTAAAATATAACAAAAACTCCCCGATCGGGGAGTTTTACATGATAAATCCTATTCTGCAGTCTGTCTCGGAATAATAATCTTTCTCGGACATTTTTCTGCACACACACCACAGTTTGTACATTTGTCTGCATCAATATGAGCCAGACCGTTCAACACAGTGATCGCACCGGCTTCACAGCTTCTCTCACAAAGCTTACATCCGATACAGCCCACTTTACAGACGCTCATCAATGCCTTTCCCTTGTCATGGGAGCTGCATTGCACGAATGTCTTCTGCTTATATGGAATCAGCTCAATCAGCTTTTTCGGACAGGCTTCGATGCATTTTCCACATGCTTTACATGCTTCTTTGTCTACAACCGCAATCCCGTTCTCCACGTGAATGGCATCAAACGGACAGGTCTTCACACAGCTTCCGAATCCAAGACATCCATAAGAACATCCTTTTTGTCCTCCGTCCTGCATCAGATTCGCCATCGTACAGTCTTTAATTCCGTAATATTCATATACATTTGATGCATTCTCGCAGGTTCCGGCACATTTCACAAATGCAACCTTTCGTTCCTGACTTCCTGCGCTCTGTCCCATGATTGCTCCGATCTTCTCAGCGACAGGTGCGCCTCCGACCGGACATCCGCCAACTTCGGCTTCTCCCTTTACGATCGCAGCTGCAAGACCGGAACAGCCTGCATATCCACAGCCACCACAGTTATTTCCCGGAAGCTCTGCCAGAATGGCTTCTTCTCTTTCATCTACTTCTACTGCAAACTTTTTGCCGGATACTCCAAGAAAGACGCCGATAAACAGTCCGGTTCCTCCGACAATCGCCGCAGCGATCAAAATTCCTGATATCATCTCTTATGTCCTCCTTAAATCAATCCCGAGAATCCGAAAAACGCAATCGCCATCAATCCGGCTGTTACCAGCACGATCGGAGTTCCCTGAAAGGATTCCGGAACATCATTGTACTCGATTTTTTCACGGATTCCAGCCATCAGTACGATTGCAATCAGGAATCCGACTGCTGTTGCAACTCCGTTGACAACGCCCGCACCAATGCTATAAGATTTCTGCACATTTGTCAGTGCAACTCCGAGTACCGCACAGTTGGTTGTAATCAGAGGCAGGTAAACTCCCAGCGCCTGATACAGCGGCGGCATTGCTTTTTTCAGAAACATTTCTACAAACTGCACCAGTGCCGCAATAACAAGGATAAACACAATCGTCTGCAGATATTCGAAATGCAGCGGCACTAAAATAAACTGGTAGATCAGCCCCGTTACAAACGAAGAAATCGTGATAACAAAGACAACGGCTCCTCCCATACCGGCTGCTGTTTTTACATTTTTTGATACTCCAAGGAATGGACAGATTCCAAGGAACTGGCTCAGTACAACGTTGTTTACAAGCGCTGAGCCAACTGCGATCAATAATAATTCTTTCATCGTCCGCTCCTCCTACTCTTTTGTTCCGGCGCTGCCACACCCTGCACAGGACGCGCATCCTCCGGCACATCCGTCATTATTGTTTACCGGTTTTCCTTTTTTCTGTGCACGGTTCTTAATCTTGTTCTGCAATGCTGTCAGACCCGCAAGAACAAAAAATGCACCCGGTGCCAGAATAAAGATCGTAATCGGCTCATATGTATCCGGAAGTACCTGGAAATTAAAGATTTTTCCGGAACCGATCAGCTCTCTAACAATTCCGATGGAAGTCAGGCCGGCTGTAAATCCAAGTCCCATTCCGATTCCGTCAAAAACAGACGGCAGTACCGGATTTTTGGATGCATAACTCTCGGCTCTTCCCAGAATGATACAGTTTACTACGATCAGAGGAATATAAAGTCCCAGTGAATCATACAGACTTGGAACAAACCCTTCCAGCAAAAACTGTACAATCGTTACAAAAGATGCCACAACAACGATAAATGCAGGCATACGTACGGAATCCGGAATGATCTTACGCAGCATGGAGATCAGCATATTGGACAGCACCAGTACTACGGTTGTAGAAAGTCCCATACCGATTCCGTTGATTGCAGAAGTCGTCACCGCAAGCGTCGGACACATTCCGAGCATCAGAACAAAGGTTGGATTTTCTTTGATCAGACCATTGTAAAGTCTCTCTGTACATCTATTCATTGATCATGCCTCCTAACTCATTCTGGAAAGTATTCTGAAAATATACCAGCGCGGAATCGACTGCATTGGTCACAGCGTTGGTCGTGATCGTTGCACCACTGATGGCGTCAATCTTGTCATCACCCTTCTCGCCGTTTTTCGTATAGGTAAATTTCTCTACATTTTTATCTTTGAACTGATCTTTAAACTCGCTCTCATCTGCTTTCATTCCAAGACCTGCGGTCTCACTGATCGAGAGCATCTCCACACCTTTTACAGTTCCGTCATTTAAAATTCCGACAGATAAGCTCAAATCTCCGGCATATGCCTCATGAGAAGTTACAGAGATCACATATCCGATCACACTGCCGTTGTTATCCATTGCCTGCGCTACTTCTGTGATATCTGCATCATATCCTGCATCCTGAAGGATAGAAGCAGCTGATTGTTCGTCAAAATCTGCATATGCTTCGAAGGAATCCGCCTCCGGAAGCACTTTCTGGTATGCTGCCTGTTTATCCGCTTCTTTCGCTTTTGCGATCGGCGCTTTTGTCACCTCATAGACCAGTCCCAGAAGACATCCTGCCACAAGGGTGATCACTGTCAGGATACATGTATTTTTTATCATCTTATTCATTAGCGTTCCCCTCCTTTTCCAAATGGTCTTGGAAGAGTGATCTTTTCGATCAGCGGTACCAAAAGGTTACTGATGATAATTGCATAGGAAACACCCTCTGCAGAACCTCCGAACAAACGGAAGATTCCGGTCAGAAGTCCAAGACAGACTCCGTATACAATCTGTCCGGTCTTTGTGATCGGAGAAGTCACATAATCGGTTGCCATAAACCATGCTCCCAGCATCAGTCCGCCTCCGCAGAGATGAGCGGTAATGTACTGCGGATCAAAGCCATGACCGCCGAACAGAGTGATAAAGATTACAAATGTTACGATATAAGTTCCCGGAATCCGAAGATCGATCACGCCCATCAGGATCAAGAACATGGCACCGATCATAATCGCGATCACAGAAGTCTCTCCGATTGTTCCGCGGATATTTCCCATCATCATATCAAACGTATTCACAGCCTCACCGGCTCTTAAATTTGCCAGCGGTGTCGGTCCTGTCACTCCATCATATACAAAGTATGTCATTTTCCCTGTAAACGAGATTAAAAGAAAACAACGCGCTCCCAGTGCCGGGTTCATAAAATTCTGTCCAAGACCGCCGAACAGCTGCTTTACAACGATGATCGCAAACACAGAGCCAAGCGCTCCCATCCAGAGCGGCAATGTAGGCGGAAGGTTCAAGGCCAGTAACAGACCTGTCACAACCGCACTGAAATCCTGAATTGTCACAGGTTTGTGCATCAGTTTCTCATAAATATATTCTGCGAGTACTGCGGAAGCTGTAGTCACCAGAACCAGAAGCCACGCATTCTCATGTCTGAAATTATAAATGCCAAAAAAAGTCGCAGGAAGCAGCGCGATCACTACAAAAAGCATGATATTGCTGCTCTTCACTCGATCCCTTATATGCGGGGAAGGAGATACATTGAAGTTTGCACTCACGATTTTGTCCTCACTTTCTTACTTTCTTTTGTTTGCCAGTGCAATCTTTCTCATAGAACCGATCGCCTGTTTTAGATTTCTTTTTGCCGGACAGACAAAACTGCAGGAACCACATTCCACACATTCCAGTCCGTTCATCTTCACAAATCCTTCTTCGTTGTGACGCTCTGAAAGATCTGCCAGTCTGGAAGGAATGATCCTGCTCGGACATACTTCCACACAACGTCCGCAGTTGATGCAGGCAGTCTCTTTTGCTTCTGCTGCCTCATCCTTTTGAAACGCCAGAATCGAAGAAGATGTCTTTGTCACCGGCGCATCCAGTGTGACCATGGCAAATCCCATCATCGGACCTCCTGAAATCAGTTTCTGAGGTTCTGTTATAAATCCTCCGGCGGCATCCACCAGTTCTCTGTGGTTCATTCCGATTGGAACTCTAAAGTTTCCCGGATTCTGAATATCATCACCACTGACTGTGACTACACGCTCCATCAGAGGCTTTCCAAAACGTACCGCCTGATTGATCGCGATCAGAGTCTCCACATTATCTACTATACATCCTGCATCTGCCGGCAACATTGCCGCATGAATGGCACGCTTTGTCGTGGCATAGATCAACTGACGCTCTGCACCCTGCGGATATTTCGTCTCCAGTACTTTCACGCTCATACGGGATTTTCCGGCAATCGCCTCTTTTAATTTCTCTACGCAGTCTTTTTTATTGTCCTCCACTGCAAAAATTCCTTCTGCATTCGGGAATAAAGACAGCACCACTTCCATTCCGCTGACAATCTCCCTTGTACATTCCATCATACGACGGTAATCTGCTGTAATATACGGCTCACATTCCGCACCGTTCGCAATGATGTACTCAATCTTATCGGCTTCCTTTGGAGAAAGCTTTACCTTTGTCGGGAATCCTGCACCACCCATTCCCACAACACCGGCTTCACTGATTCTCTCGATAATTTCTTCTTTTGTGAGTTCTTTCAGAGAAGTAATCGGGGTGTATTCCACTTCCTCATATGTACCATCGTTTTCCAGTACGATACAATTTACCTTACTTCCCGCCGGATTGTATCTCATTTCGATTGCTTTTACAGTTCCTGCCACGGATGCGTAAACCGGCGCAGATACAAATCCGCCTGCTTCCGCAATCTTCTGTCCTTTTAAGACATGGTCGCCTTTTTTCACCAATGGAACTGCAGGCGCACCGATATGCTGAGACAGCGGATACACCAGTTCACCCAGAGGCAAGAGCTCTTTGATCGGCTGATCTTTAGCAAGCGCTTTTCCGTCTTTTGGGTGGATTCCACCTTTAAATGTTAAAAGTCCCATCTAATTTTCCTTCCTTTCTTTTGCTGCACTAGATTTTATTATAGCAAAAAGTTCTTCGCAAAAAAAGAGGCGAAGCCATTAAACTCCACCTCTCTATGTGTTTCATTCTACTCTTCTGTTTCTTCAACAGTGTCTGGCTCAAGTGCTTTCATGCTCAGGCTGATCTTCTTCTCTGCTTCGTTCAGATCTACCACTTTTGCAGTGATTTCCTGTCCAATAGAAAGAACATCAGATGGTTTTTCTACATGTGCTCTTGAAATCTGAGAAACATGCAGTAATGCATCTACTCCAGGCGCCAGTTCAACGAATGCACCAAAATCTGTCATACGTGCAACTTTTCCTGTAACCTCAGAACCAACTGCGAAGTCTTCAGCAGCGTGTGCCCATGGATTTGTCTCAGGGAATTTTAAGCTCAGTGCGATCTTTGTATCGTTGATGTCTTTCACAAGAACTTTTACCTGATCTCCAACCTGGAATACCTTCTTCGGATTCTCAACTCTTCCCCATGACATTTCAGAAATGTGAAGAAGTCCGTCTACTCCGCCAAGGTCGATAAATGCACCGAAATCTGTTACGTTCTTAACAGTTCCTTCTACTGTATCTCCAACCTGCAGTTTTGCAAACAGTTCTTTCTGTTTTTCTGCTCTCTCTGCTACAAGAAGCTGTCTTCTGTCACCGATCACGCGGTTTCTTCTTGGGTTGAATTCGCTGATCACAAACTCAATCTCCTGTCCTTCGTATTTGCTCAGATCTTTTTCATAAGAATCTGATACGAGGCTTGCCGGAATAAATACACGTGCACCTTCTACAGTTGCGCACAGTCCTCCGCCAAGGATCTGAGTTACTGTTGCTTTTAAAACTTCTTTGTTCTCGAATGCTTCGCGCAGTCTTTCGTTTCCTTTTTCTGCTGCGAGTCTCTTATATGTCAGTAACACCTGACCTTCTCCATCATTGACTTTCAATACTTTTACAGTCATAGAATCACCAACAGAAACAACTGTTGTCAGGTCCAGAGACTGATCGTTGGAGTATTCACTCTTTGTGATGATACCGTCTGCTTTGTATCCGATATTCAGGATGATCTCATCTGGTTTCACATCAATTACAGTTCCCTCTACTACCTCTCCGTTGTGAATTGTTTTAAATGATTCTTCTAACATTTGTTCAAAAGATAATTCTGACATTATTTTGAACCTCCTCAATTATATTATTGGGCGTGGATGCCCCTGCTGTAATACCTACTGTTTCCACTGACCCTAATTGATTCAAATCCAAATCGTCAAGTGTCTGTATATAGTACGTATCCTTACATGCTCCCTTGCATATTTCAAATAACTTCTGGGTATTGGAACTATGTTTGTCACCAATCACTATCATAGCATCCACCTCTTCCGCAATGCTCCTGGCTTCCGTCTGGCGTTCCCTGGTCGCACCGCAGATTGTATTTAAAACACTTACATCATAACTCTTTTTCGAAATAATTTCAACTAAATCTTGAAATTTATTGTAATTAAATGTCGTTTGGGCGACAACACATACGGCTCTTGCCGAATCCAGTACAAGGGAAGCGGCATCTTCTTTTGTTTCCACCACAAAAACCTGTTCTCCTGCCCAGCCGCGGATTCCTTCCACCTCCGGATGCTTCGGATTCCCGATAATGACGATCTGTTTTCCGGCTGCACTTTCCCGGCTTACAATGCGATGGATCTTCTTCACAAATGGACAGGTTGCATCCACGATCTGGATCTTCTTTTTCTCCAGCTTCTCGTAGATATATTTTGCCACTCCGTGAGAACGGATAATGACCGTTCCCTCTGTAAGCTGTTCCAGCTCCTGCTCCGTACGAAGGACGATCACGCCCTGATTTTCCAGATCTTTTACGACTTCTTCATTGTGAATGATCGGTCCGTAAGTGTAGATTGGTGCTGCATCCGAATTTTTTGCCTGTTCATAAACTGTTTCTACCGCCCGTTTTACGCCGAAGCAAAAACCGGCAGTCTTTGCACGTTTTACATTCATCCTCTGCCTCCGCCATTTATTTGCACTGTCTGCAGATGGCATGAACTACTTCCTCGATGCTCATGTCAGAACTGTCTATCAAAATCGCATCCTCTGCCTGCTTTAAAGGCGCAGTTTCACGGCTCATGTCACGCTCATCCCGCTTCTTTATATCTTCAGCAATCTCCTCATAGCTGCAGGAAATCCCTTTTTCTGTCAGTTCTTTGTACCGTCGGTCTGCCCTTGTTTTTACACTGGCCGTCAGATAGATCTTGACATCTGCATTTGGGAGGATATTGGTTCCGATATCTCTTCCGTCCATGATCACATCCGCTTCTTTGGCCAGGTTTCTCTGCAGGTCCAGAAGCCTTGCACGTACCTCCCGAACTGCAGAACTGACAGAAGCCATATTTCCGACTGCTTCCTCGCGGAGTCTGTCTGTGACATTGGATCCGTTTAAATAAACCTGCTGGATCCCGTCCTCATAACAGATGCTCACATCCGCATTTTGTGCCGCAAGACGGATTTTTTCTGTATCCTGCGGGGAAATCCCCTCCTGCAGAAAATAAACCGCCATTGCCCGGTACATCGCTCCGGTATCTACGTAAATATATCCTTTTTCTTTTGCGACCAGCTTCGCAATGGTACTTTTCCCTGCTCCTGCCGGTCCGTCAATCGCCACATTATATCCCATATTGCTTCTCCTTTTCTTTCCTGCTCTATTCGTTAAGGAATGGAAATTCCCGCAAGATATGCCGTAGACCAGGCAATCTGCAGATTAAATCCGCCTGTCAGTGCATCCAGGTCCAGAACTTCTCCCACAAAATACAGTCCGGAAATCTTTTTTGACTCCATCGTTCCCGGATCGATCTCTTTGACATTTACTCCGCCTTTTGTGATGATCGCCTCTTTGTAGCTGCGAAGTCCGCTTAAAGTCATCTCAAAATGTTTGATCAGATGTACGAATCGCTGTCTCTCTTCTCTTGAAATCTCATTGACTTTCTTCTCTTCCGAAATACCGGAAAGCTCCAGCATAACTGGTTTTAATTTGGATGGGAACAAATGATCCACCGCATTTTTAAACTGTTTGTTTTTATGCTCCTCAAATTCGCGAAGCACACGGGCATCCAGCTGTTCTGCCGTCAAAGCAGGTTTCAGATCGATCACCAGACACAGTTCTTTTTCAGAAAGCCTCTTTCCGATCACGCTGCTGGCACTTAGCATCAGTGGTCCGCTGACTCCGTAATGGGTAAAAAGCATCTCACCGAAATCTTCATACAGCTTCTTCTTTCCATCATAGACCGCTGCGCTTACATTGCGAAGAGAGAGCCCCTGCAGTTCCTTTGCATACCATTCCCTGACTTCCATCGGAACCAGAGCCGGATATAGTTTTGTAATCTGATGTCCGTTTTCTTTTGCGAACCGGTATCCGTCACCGGTAGATCCTGTCGCCGGGTAAGAGATTCCTCCTGTCGCGACAATACAGGCATCTCCTGTCTTTCGCTGTCCGCCTTTTAAGACGATTGCCTGGAACTTCCCGTCTCTTTCCTCTATCTTTTCCACCTCTGTTTCCAGACAGATATGGACACCCAGAGTCTCCAGTTTTCGCTTCAGTCCCGCGATCACATCGGAAGAATGGTCAGATAACGGAAACACACGATTGCCCCGTTCTATTTTTGTTCTGACACCAAGCTCTTCAAAAAAATCAATCACCTGATCATTTGTAAAGGTGTAAAAACTGCTGTATAAAAACTTTGGATTGCTCATCACGGAAGCAAACAGGGTTTCCATGTCCCCTGCATTCGTAATATTGCAGCGTCCCTTCCCGGTGATGAATAATTTTCTTCCCAGACGGTCATTTTTCTCATACAGCCACACATCATGACCGTTTTCTCCGGCAGCGACTGCAGCCATCATTCCGGCCGCGCCGCCCCCGATTATCAGCACTTTACTCATCTTTATTCTCCTCGCTTTTTCCAGAAGAAGACTCTGTCAGCGTATCATCCACCTGATTCAATTCATCTTTACTGTATACCTGATATTCGCCCCAGATCTGCTCCAGTGTTTCCAGTGTATTGACTACTTCTTTCTGCTTTTTCATACAGAGAGCCACCACCAGCGCATTGATCACACTCAAAGGGGCCACCAGCGAATCCACGATCGAAGCCATGTCACTTCTGGCGATCAGATTACAGGAAGAATACAGATTCATAGGTGAGTGCACACTGTCTGTCAGTGTGATCACCTTTGCTTTCCGGTTGCTCGCAAACTCCAGCGCTTTGAGCGTGCGCATAGAATATCTCGGGAAACTGATCCCAATGATCACATCCTCTTCGTTGATCCGGATCAGCTGTTCAAAAATCTCACTGGAACTGTTGGTGTTGACAGCAGTAACATTTTCACATACCAGATTCAGATAAAAGCATAAAAAGGAGGCCAGCGGTGCGCAGCTGCGTATTCCCACTACATAAATACGTTTAGCACTGAGAATCGTATCAATCGCAAGTTCAAATGCTTTCTGATCAATCCCGGCCAATGTCAGTTTTATCTTTTCAATATCTGACTGAAGCACCGTTTCCAGAATTTCCGACTGACTGATCCGCCCATAGGTAACCTCCATCCTCTGAATGGAATTCAATTTGTTGCGCACCAGTTCTTCCAGTGCTTTCTGGAAACCGGGATATCCTTTGTATCCAAGCTGTGTGGCAAAACGTACAACTGTGGATTCACTGACTCCTACCACTTCTCCGAGACGAGCTGCTGTCAGAAATACAGCCTTATCATAGTTTTCCGTCACATAATCCGCAAGCCGTTTCTGGCCTTTGCTCATTTTTTTGTATTTTTCTTCCATGCGGATCAATAATTCGTTTGTACTATTTTCACTCACACTTCATTTCCTCTTCTTCCTCTTTGTTTTTCATTCTGCTATTTTACAGGACGGGTGTATTCCTTCAGCCATTCTTTCTCTTCTGCTTCCAGATATGGACTGATCTTCTCATATACGCTCTGATGATATGCATTAAGCAGCTGCTTTTCTTCCTCTGTCATCAATTCCGGACGCAGCGCATCCAGATCAATCGGAACAAAGGTAAGCGGCTCAAAATACAAAAACTGTCCATATTCGTTCTTTTCTCCTGCACGCACAAGCAGCTCATTTTCAATGCGGATTCCATGGGAACCTTCTATATAAATTCCCGGCTCGTCTGTGATCACCATTCCCGGCTCAATCTCGCACATGGCATCCCTTGTTGCCTTCCAGCGGAATCCGATCGGCGCCTCGTGAATATTCCCAAGATATCCCACGCCATGTCCGGTTCCATGATTATAGTTTAAGTTTCTGCGCCAGAATGGTTCTCTGGCTGCATAATCCAGAACCATGCCGCTGCATCCGGCAAGAAACTTTGCGTCAGCAAGACGCAGCATACTGCAGGCTACCATTGTAAAGTCTTCTTTCTGTTTTTCGTCAACCTCACCGATCGCCACCGTACGTGTGATATCTGTGGATCCATCATAATAATTTCCGCCGGTATCTGTCAAAAACAGTCCGCCTTCTTTCAATTCCACATTCGTCTCCGGTGTAGAAGAATAATGCACGATCGCCGCATGCTGTCCATAGGCACAGATCGGATCAAAGCTCGGCCAGAGATATCCTTCCTGCTCTTTTCTGAAGTTCTCCAGCTTCTCAGATGCGCTCAGCTCTGTAATCGTCTCTTTGCCAGCATGCTTCTTCAGCCAGTACATAAATTTTGTATGCGCCACGCCGTCTTTGATGTGACCTCTTCTGATATTCTCGATCTCAGCTGCATTTTTCACGCACTTCATCAGCACTTCCGGATTTTCTTCCTTTACAATACGGACAGCTTTCGGAATGTTGCGATACAATGCATAATTCACTCTCTGTGGATCCAGAAGAATTGAAGCCCCCTCCGGAAGAGATTTTACATCTTCATAGATTGCATTGTATGGATGCAGATGTACCTGGCACTCCTCAAAATGCTTTAAGATATTCTCATCAAACTTTCTTTCATCTGCATATAATTCCACAGAATCCATGGTGATCAGCGCATAAGAAAGCAGAAGCGGAAAATACTCCACATCCTGTCCGCGCACATTCAGCAGCCAGTCAATATCATCCAGGCTGGTCAGAAGATGATAGCCTGTATTTTCTTTCTCCATTCTCTCTCTGACTCGTTTCAGTTTCGATGCCGTAGATTCTCCTGTATAGGTCTCTTCCAGATAAAATGCCGGTTTTTCAGACAGCGCCGGTCTCTCTTCCCAGATCTCATCAATCAGATCACAGCCATAGTACACCTGTCCGTGCTTCTCTTTCGCGATCTTTTCGTACTGTTCTCCTTCTGTAATCCCGATGGTTCTTCCGTCAAATCCGATATTTTCAGATTCTCCCAGTACAGATTCAATATATTCTGCGATCGTCGGCACTCCCGGTTCTCCCATCTTCTGCAGACGGATCCCGCTTCCCTGAAGCTGGCTTTCTGCCTGAAGGAAATATCTTCCGTCCGTCCAGAGACAACTTTCTTCTTTTGTGATGACAGCAGTCCCTGCAGAGCCTGTAAATCCTGTGATAAATGCTCTGGATTTAAAGTGTTCACCTACATATTCACTCTGGTGATAATCTGCTGTCGGAATCATATAAACAGAAATATGGTGTTCTTCCATTTTCTGACGTAATCGTTCTATTCTATCTTTGATACACATAAAATCGTCCTCCTTTGCCACGGGTAATTATATCACTAAAACAGATTCTGCACAAGGAATTGAATTTTTATTTCTTTTCCGGACAACAAAAAAGGACCGGAAAACTTTCATCTTCCAATCCTTTTCTTTCATTTTATTATACCGGATATGCTCCGTCTTCTGTATCTGCTACTTTTGCATCTACTTTTGTCTGCTGAGCATCTCTGTATTTGAAGAAGTCTGTTGCAACCTGTGGGAACAATGCATATGTCAGCACATCCTCATCCTGCTGGCTGTACTGTGCACACTCTTTGCGGAGTGTATCCAGCTCGTTTGGAATCAGATCGGCTGGGCGGCATGTGATCACTTCTGCATCTTCTCCGATTACTTTTTTCTGTACTTCTGGATTAAACGGTTTTGCTGTTGCTCCATATTTTCCAGACAGTACATCTTTTGTCTCTTTTGTTGCCATCTTGTAGCGTTCTCCCATCAGCACGTTGAATACTGCCTGAGTACCAACGATCTGAGAAGAAGGTGTAACAAGCGGCGGCTCTCCAAGGTCTTTACGCACACGCGGTACTTCTTCCAGAACCTCATAGAATTTATCTTCTGCTCCCTGCTCTTTTAACTGAGATGTCAGGTTGGAAAGCATTCCTCCCGGTACCTGGTACAGAAGTGTCTTGATATTCACACCAAGGTTCTTCGGATTGAGCAGTCCGGACTCAAGTGCTTCGTCTCTGATCGGTCTGAAGTAATCAGCGATCTCTGCAAGCAGGTTCTGATCCAGTCCTGTATCATATGGAGTCCCTTTGAATGTCTCTACCATCACTTCTGTTGCCGGCTGAGAAGTTCCAAGTGCAAATGGTGACATTGCTGTATCAATGATGTCAGCACCAGCCTCTACAGATTTCAGGTATGTCATAGAAGCAACTCCTGATGTATAGTGTGTATGCATCTCGATTGGAATCTCAACTGCTTCTTTTAATGCTGTTACAAGTTCTGTTGCCTGATATGGGCAAAGAAGACCTGCCATATCTTTTACACAGATAGAATTTGCTCCCATGTCTTCAATTCTTTTTGCGAGATCTACCCAATATTCCAGAGTATATGCATCACCCAATGTATAGGACATTGCAACCTGTGCATGGGCGTTTTCTTTATTCGCTGCTGTAACTGCTGTCTGCAGATTTCTCATATCATTCATACAGTCAAAGATACGAATGATGTCAATTCCGTTTGCAGCAGATTTCTGTACGAAATACTCTACCACGTCATCTGCGTATGGACGGTATCCCAGAATGTTCTGTCCGCGGAATAACATCTGCAGTTTTGTGTTCTTGAATCCGTCACGGAATTTACGAAGTCTCTCCCATGGATCTTCGTGCAGGAAACGGAGTGATGCATCAAATGTAGCTCCTCCCCAGCACTCTACTGCATGATATCCGACTTTATCCATTTTATCCACGATCGGCATCATCTGCTCTGTTGTCATTCTTGTCGCAATCAGAGACTGATGCGCATCACGCAGAATTGTTTCTGTAATTTTAATTGGTTTTTTTGCAATTTCTGCCATTTTTACTGTCCTCCATTATTATTTCACACCAAAGATCGCCATAAATGTTCCGGCTGCCACCGCAGTACCGATAACTCCGGCAACGTTCGGTCCCATCGCATGCATCAGCAGGAAGTTTGTAGGATCTGCTTCTGCTCCGACTTTCTGAGAAACACGGGCTGCCATAGGAACCGCAGACACACCCGCAGAACCGATCAGAGGATTTACCTTGCCCTTTGTTGCCCAGCACATCAGTTTACCGAACAATACTCCGGCTGCTGTACCGAATGCAAACGCGATCAGTCCCAGTGCAACGATTTTCAGTGTATCCATGTTCAGGAATGCTTCTGCACTTGTTGTAGCACCTACAGATGTACCAAGCAGGATTACTACGATATACATCAAAGCATTGGATGCTGTCTCTGTCAGCTGTCTTACAACACCTGATTCTTTAAACAGGTTACCAAGCATCAGCATACCTACCAGAGGAGCTGTTGTAGGAAGAATCGTACATACTACGATCGTAACGATGATCGGGAAGAGGATTCTCTCCAGTTTGGAAACTGGTCTTAACTGCTCCATCTTGATCTTACGCTCTTCTTCTGTTGTAAGAAGCTTCATAATCGGCGGCTGAATGATCGGAACCAGTGACATATAAGAATATGCCGCTACCGCGATCGGTCCTAAGATTGCTGTCTGCTGTAATTTTCCTGCGAGGAAAATAGAAGTCGGGCCGTCAGCACCACCGATGATAGAAATCGCTGCAGCCGCTTTGTCAGAGAATCCCATTGCCATTGCTCCAAGGTATGCGGCGAAAATACCAAACTGTGCTGCCGCACCCAGAAGGAAACTCTTCGGGTTCGCGATCAATGGTCCAAAGTCTGTCATCGCACCGACACCAAGGAATATCAGAGACGGCAGGATTGACCACTCATCCAGAACATAGAAATAATACAGAAGTCCGCCTGTTCCGTTCGCCGAATCTTCTGCATGAAGCATGATATCCGGATAAATATTAACCAGAAGCATACCAAATGCAATCGGAACTAACAGCAGCGGTTCAAAGCCGTGTCTAATCGCCAGATAAAGGAAAAAGCAGGCAACTGCGATCATAATCAGGTTTCCGAACGTCAGGTTCATAAACGCAGTCTGCTCTACCAGGTTCCCCAGCGTATTTGAAATATATTCCATTTGTCAAAACCTCCTAGTTTAATGTGGCTAATACTGCTCCTGACTCTACTGCGTCGCCTACTGCCACATCAATGCTAGCAACTGTACCATCTTCCGGAGCTACTACAGGGATTTCCATTTTCATAGCTTCTACTGTTACAATGGCATCTCCTGCTTTTACAGCCTGTCCTACGCTTGCGTCAATACTGAATACTTTTCCAGCTGCTCCCGCTTTTACCTGGATACTTCCTGCTCCTGCCGGTGCTGCTGCTTTCGGAGCCGCTGCCGGTGCTGCCTTTGGAGCTGCAACTGGTGCTGCCGCTGCAACCGGTGCAGTACCTGCTCCCTTTTCTTCTACTGTCACATCATATACATTTCCATTTACAGTAATTGTATAATTTTTCATTTTAAAATCCTCCTGATTAATTCCATTTGTTCCATTTATTCGATTTTCTTCTCTTGATCGAGCGAACTACAAATCCGTCTGCAGAAGTTCCTTCTGCCGCTGCGATCGCTGCTGAGATCACTGCTACAAGCTCTGCATCATCTGAAGCTTCTTCTGCTGCCGGTTCTGCAACTGGTACAGGAGCCGGAGCCGGTGCTTTTGCCGGTTCTGCAGTTTTTTTGTTCTTAAATTTCTTCTCAAGTTCCGGAATAAATCTGAACAGAGAAATAATGAATGAAATAAAGATCAAAACAACGAATACAGTTCCCATTCCAAGAATGGTGTTCAGTCCCGCTTTTTTCAGAATCTCCGCAGTAGAATAATGTGCATTGATCGTCAAGCTGTCCATCTGCTGTTCTTCATCGAATGTAAATTCAATGTCTGCAGTCTTATTCTCATACTCTGCTTCTGTAGAAACTACGATTCCGGAGCTTGTCATCTCTGTCTCGAATTCTCCATAGCTTTTGAATGCTCCGCATTCTGCCTCTCCCGCTTTCCAGGCTTCAATCATGGAAAGGAAATTCTCAGAATCTACAGGAAGTCCTGTATTCAGAAGCATCAGATCCAGCTGCAGTTCGGACATCTCTTCATACTGGTCAAAAACTTCATCCGGTGTCTGACTGAAGCTGCTGACAATCGCCTCTGAATAAGCCACCATGGACTCTTTTTCATTACTTGTTGTCGTATCTGCCTCGCTGCCGCATCCTGAAACACCTAAGGTAAGAGCACAGGCAAGTACGATTAAACTTAATTTTTTCTTCACTTTGCCTCACCTCACTAAACCGTACCGTGTTTTTTTGCCGGACGATCCTCTCTCTTTGTGAACAGCATCTCAAATGCTCCGATCACATATTTTCTTGTATCGGCTGCATCAATGATTGCATCCACATATCCTCTTCTTGCCGCGGAAACCGGGCTGGACTGCAGCTCTTTGTATTCTGCTGCCTTTTCTTTCAATGTCTCTGCGTTTGCATCTGCATACATGATCTTTGCTGCCATAGAAGCATCCATCATTCCGATCTCAGCTGTCGGCCATGCGTATACCAGATCTGCCCCGATAGATTTGCTGTTCATCGCAATATATGCGCTTCCGTAAGCTTTTCCTACGATCACATTAACCTTTGGTACAGATGCATTCGCGAATGCGTAAGTCAGTTTTGCAACTGCACGTGCCATATCCTTCTCAGCTTCCAGAGTTGCTTCAAATCCTGTCACGTTTGTCAGGGATAATACCGGAATCGAGAAAGCATCACAGAAATTGATAAAATCTGCTGCTTTTTTACATCCGTCAACTGTCAGAACCTGTTCATAGGACTCTGCATTTCCTTCTGCATCATATACTTTGGAACGGTTTGCAACAGCTCCCACTGTCATTCCGTTCAGACGGATAAATCCTGTTACCATTTCTTTTGCATATTCTCTCTTGGTTTCAAAGAAAATATTGTTGTCAGAAATTGTGGCAAGTGCAATTCCTGTATCTTCCGCAGCATTGGCAAGATCTGCGCAGACACGGTTCAGGTCGTCTGTACATTCGTCATAGGATGCATCATCCTCAAAGTTTGCAGGGAGCATGCAGATCAGAGAACGGATCTGCCCTAAGATCTCTTCTTCTGTTCCTGTCACATCGACAAGCCCTGCTGTCTTGCTCTGATATTCAGCACTCGCTGTGTCACATTTGGAATCAATGTTTCCTTCCAGAGCATTTGGTGAATTAACGAACAATTTTCCTTCTTTATTTTCCATGAATGTGAAATCCGTCAGTCCCGGCACGACTGCAAGACCACCGCCACACATACCAAAAACAGCTGTGATCTGAGGGATCACACCGGATGCCATTGCCTGTTTAAAGTACAGGCTTCCAAATGCCTCCAGCGCGTCTGTCGCTTCCTGAAGACGAAGACCTGCACAGTCGATCAGACCGATGACCGGCGCTCCCATCTTCATTGCCATGTCATAGATGTTTGCAATCTTCTTTGCATGCATCTCGCCGATCGCACCTTTTAAAACAGATGCATCCTGGCTGTAGACATAGACAAGATTTCCGTCAATCACTCCATAGCCGGTAATGACCCCGTCAGCCGGAGTTTCTTTTTCCTGCAGGTTGAAATCTGTATTTCTTGCTGTAACTGCACCACCGATTTCAACAAAGCTGCCCTCATCAAGCACTGTGGCAATTCTTCTGCTTGCTGAGTTTTCTGTTGCATTGTTGCTCATATTCTAGCCCTCCATATTATAAAATGTGTTTAAATATAAACCAAAATTTTTGCCTATTCTAGTATATATTACTTAGCGAAAAAATTCAATTAAATTTCTGTTTTTTGTTATTTCTTTGCCATTTTCTTTTATTTTTTCCGAATTTTTATAAAAAAAGACATATTTCCTGACTTTGGAAATATGTCTTTGTTTTTTACTTCTGATTACGGAATTGCACCGGAGTGACCTGATACATCTTTTTAAAGATCCGGTTGAAATGTTCTACGTTCTGATATCCCACAGTCTCTGCGATACTCTCTACAGTTGCATTGCCTTCCCTGAGCATCGTGCAGGCTTTTTTCATCCGGACATTTTTCAGGATGTCTCCGAATGTCATTCCTGATTTTTCCTTGATATATTTGGAAAGGTATGGTTTCGACAGGAAAAACTTTTCGGACAGCTCATCCAGTGTCACATGCTTATAGTTTGCATAGATATAATTCGTGATCTCCAAGAGTCTTGCATCCTTGCATTCCTGCTGATTTCGGAGTTCTTCGATCTTATTGACTGCCACGACCAGGGCTTCTACAGAAGCTTTGATGATATCGGCATCAATGCCGACTCCCCAGTAGCGCTTTTTATTGCAGATCACGCCCACATAAGCGACCGCTTTGGATGAAGACCCTTTTGTCATGGAATGTTCTTCATAAAATGCCAGCTCATAATCGATGTCAAAATAGTGCTTAATAGCATTGCTCACCGCATCCAGACGTCCATTTCCCATTCCGTTGATCACACGGTCGCTTCCCGCATGGTGGATCGTCGCCTCCGCAAGGATTCCGTCTTCCTGTTTAAAGTGACATTCATCTACTGTAAAGATTGTTTTTACGTGAATATAATGATCTTCAAATATATGGTATACCCAGTCTGGCGTCAGTTCTTTATGCGCTTTATCCGACACATCCTTTACAAGATAGCCGACCTCTTCTCTCATTTTCTGCGGAAGGCTGATTCCAAAGCTCTGTTTTAAAATATAGTTGACTCCGCCTTTTCCGGACTGACTGTTGATACGGATCACATCGGTCTCGTAGCGGCGTCCCACATCTTTTGGATCCAGAGGAAGGTAAGGAACCGACCATGTCTGGCACTGCTTCTCTTCTCTCCATGCCATTCCTTTTGCGATCGCATCCTGGTGAGAACCGGAAAACGCGGTAAATACCAGTTCTCCGGCATATGGCTGTCTCGGAGAAACCTGCATTCTGGTAAGTCTCTCATAGGTCTCACTGATCTCACTCATGTTGGAAAAATCCAAGCCCGGATCCACTCCCTGTGAATACATATTCATAGCAACCGTGATAATATCCACATTTCCGGTCCGTTCGCCGTTTCCAAACAGCGTTCCCTCGATCCGGTCCGCTCCTGCCAGAATTCCAAGCTCTGCGTCACTGACGCCGGATCCTCTGTCGTTATGCGGATGAAGCGATAACAATACATGTTCTCTGTTATATAAGTGCTTGCTCATATATTCCACCTGACTTGCGAACACATGCGGCATCGCGTTTTCCACGGTTGTCGGAAGATTGATGATCACTTTTCGCTCCCTGGACGGCTCCCACACTCTGAGAACTGCATTGCACACTTCCAGCGCATAATCCACCTCGGTTCCCTGGAAACTTTCCGGGCTGTACTCAAACGTGAAATTCCCTTCTGTCTCCTTTGCCAGCTCATTCAGAAGAATGGCTCCGTCTACCGCAATTTTTTTGATTTCTTCTTTATTCTTTTTAAACACTTGTTCTCTCTGTGCGACAGAAGTTGAATTATACAGATGAATGACCGCATGCGGCGCTCCTTTGACCGCTTCAAAGGTCCGTTTGATAATATGCTCTCTCGCCTGTGTCAGAACCTGGATCGTTACATCCTCAGGGATCATATTCTGCTCGATCAATGTACGCAGAAATTGATATTCTGTCTCAGACGCTGCCGGAAATCCCACTTCGATCTGCTTGAAGCCGACATCCAGAAGCATCTGGAAGAATTCTATTTTTTCCTCCAGACTCATAGGCTCGATCAATGCCTGATTCCCATCCCGCAGATCCACGCTGCACCAGACGGGCGGTTTTTCAATATGGTCTTTCTTCACCCAGTCATAGCACGGCACCGGCGGCATAAAATAGCTTCTTTCATATTTTTCAAAATTCTTCATCGCAAGCACTCCTTATATTACATCAATTTACTTGTCTTTTTTTATTTCGTTTATACTATCATACTCTTCCATTCGATACCAGTGACATTTTTAATCACTTGCCTTGATTTATTTTAATATATTTTCTCTTTTAAGAAATATTTTGCTGCTATTTTCTTCCAGCACCATGAAAAATCAATTTTTCCCACAGACCTTTGGATTACTACCGGAAGTCTGGCAAGAGTTTCTCCGTTGACCCGATATTCTATCGTTCCCACTTCTGTCCCTTCCCGGACAGGAGCCGGTAATACTGCCGGAATGTTCCTTCTTACCTGAACAGATTCCCAGTCTGCCAGCAGAAACGAAAGATTTGACTGCTCTGACAGTGCTTCTGCATATGTATACGCCTCTTTCTGATTGGAATCCGGAATCCCATCCGTCACCCGGATTTTAAATTTTTGCCCGGCGCCTTTCATACTCTGATATTCAAAATGTTCCAGACCGTACTCCATCAGTTTTTTTGTATCCTCCCATTTATAGCTCCGATTGTTCGGCCAGCCGCACGCCAGAAGTGCTACGATAAAGGTTCGCTTTTCTCTTTTTAATGCCCCCACGTAGCAATATCCTGCCTCCCCGGTAAATCCGGTTTTTCCGGATACAGCGCCTTCCATCATCGTAAGAAACGCGTTGTGATTGATGCAGGAATACGTCTGCGTCTGCTCCAGATCCGAAAACTGATAGGAAGACACGCCTGTAATTTCCAGAAATTCCTTCCGCTTTGGAGACTCCATCACACAATAGCGCATAATCCTTGCCAGTTCTTCTGCCGTGGTCCGATGGCTCCCGCCGTCATCTGCCCCGTCCAGACCATTGGGTGTGACAAAATGGGTATGGCTAAGTCCCAGTTCTCTTGCTTTCTGGTTCATCTCATCCGCAAACTGCTCCACGCTTCCAGCCAGATGTTCTGCCAGCATCACCGCTGTATCGTTATGTGATTCCAGCATCAGAGAATATAAAAGATCCTTAAGCTTAAATTTCTGTCCTTCCACTGTCCCCAGTCGGACTCTGGGCTGGGCTGCCGCATTGGCACTGACTGACACACTCTCATCCGGGTCTGCACGTTCCAATGCAAGAATGCAGGTCATGATCTTGGTTGTACTCGCCATAGGACGCTCTGTTTCGGCATTTTTTGCAAACAAAATACGCCCGCTGTCTGCATCCATCAAAACTGCCGACCGGGCGTATAACTGTCCTGGAGTATTCTCCCCGTATGCGATTTTTGTCTGTTCTTCCTCCGCATATACACACGAAACCGGAAACAGACCATTTACTGCAATCAGAAGACAAAAGCCCAGGATCAGCCCGACCCGATATGTTCGTCCTCTTTCCCTTCTTTTCTCATGCATTGCTTTTTTATTCTCCAGACATTCTTTGCTATATCCTATGTCCGAAGATTTTTAATCAGAACTACAGGTTTAACTTTAACTGTACCTCATCCTCTGCTTCTTCTTTAAAATGTGCTACCTGCTCCGGATTCGGCGCAGGAAGTTCATCCAGAGAATGTACACTGAATCTGCGCAGAAACTCTTCTGTGGTTCCAAATAAAAGCGGTTTTCCCGGCGCATCCATACGCCCCACTTCCTCAACCAGATCATATTCTACCAGCTTGCTGACTGCATGATCCGATTTGACGCCACGGATTTTTTCGATTTCCAGTTTTGTAACCGGCTGCTTGTAGGCGATGATCGAAAGCGTTTCCAAAAGTACATCCGTAAGAACCTGTTTTTTCGGCTGCTTTGCTACCCGGATCAAATATTCATACATCTCTTTTTTCGTGCACATCTGAAACGAAGCTTCCAGTTCGATGATCCGGATTCCCCGATCTTCTTTCTCATACCGGTCCATCATCTGGCGGATTATTTTTTTTGTCGTTTCTTCGTCATGTCCGATCGCCTGTGCAAGTTTTTTCAGCTCCACAGAGCCTCCCATTGCAAACAAAATTGCTTCTATGGCTGCCTGCAGTTTTTTTTGCTCCATTCTTTCTCTTTCCTTCCTGTTTCTCCTGACATGCTCTGTTATATCTGGGAATCGATCAGGATCTCCCCGCAGATTTCTTCCTGATAAACACGGATCATGCCCGTCTTCATCAACTCCAGCACTGCCAGAAATGTCACCACAATATGCATCTTGCTCCTCTGTTTTTCAAGAAGCATACGAAAACTGAATTTTTTATGTGTCCTTGCATAAGTCTCCACATACAAAAGCTTGTCCGGAAGCGGTACTTCTTCTTTCTCGATCTTACCGAACTTACTCCGCACCGGATCGATCTTCTCTTCCTGCCTGCGCATCACTTCCCGGAAAATCTTCCTCAGCTGTACCAGCGTCACATCCCCTAAAAGCTGATCCAGATCTACCGCAGGAACATAACTTTTCACCTCTTTGGGAATATCTACCTCCCGGTAAAAATACTGGTCTGCATCTACCTGACGATCCCGCAGCTCATAGGACATATATTTGTACATTTTATACTGTAAAAGCTGTTCTACCAGCTCTGCTCTCGGATCTTCCTCTTCACCCTCTTCATTGATCTCTTTCGGGAGCAGCATCCGGCATTTGATATCCAGAAGTGTTGCCGCCATCACGAGAAATTCACTCATGACGTTTAAATCTTCCCGCTCCATCTGCCGGATATATTCCATATACTGGCTGGTGATCTCTACGATCGGAATGTCATAGATATCAATCTTATTTTTCTCGATCAAATGTAACAGCAGATCCAACGGACCTTCAAAAACCTGCAATTTTACCGGTATCCCCATCTGTTTTATTTCTCCCATCTACCGTCTGTTTTTTCGCACTGTGTTTCATTATACGGGAAATCCTTCAAATTCTCAACTGTCTTTTTCGCCCCGTAGATGAATCACGATCATCTCTGCCTCATTCAAAAAACGAAGATTGATCGTATGAGTGCCAAGCCCGCGGCTTACAATGATCGTCTGCTCTCCTTCTGTTGTCATCTCCCCGGAATATTTCGGAAACGGAATCGCCTGAGGCGTGATCAGACCTCCGATTCCCGGCAGACGGATAATCCCGCCGTGAAGATGCCCGGAAAGCACCAGATCTGCTCCCCATTTTTTATATGCGTCAAAATAAACCGGATTGTGCGCCAGAAGAATCTCATAATCTGCAGCTTCTTTTTCAATACATGCTGTTACATCCTGCTCTGTGACCCGGTATTTTTTGAATTTTGTATAAGTTGCAAGGGGCAGTTCCAGAGCCGAGATCCGGATCCGGCAGTCATCCTCCTTAAGCAGGACGCTGCTATTTTCCAGAAAATGCACGCCGCATTCTTCTAATTGCTTTTGATACTCCTGATAAACCTCCCCATAGACTTCCGGTTTTCTTTTCATCCGCTGCTCGTGATTCCCGCAGGCATAATACACCGGAGCGATCGCAGGAAGTTTCGAAACAAATTCCAGAGCCGGAGCAAAGGAACACCCTTTCTTCCCGACCAGCATATCCCCGCCGATCAGAATCAGATCCGGCCTCGCTTTGCAGATCGCATCCAGCAAACGTTCATTTCCGACTCCATATTCTTTATTGTGCAGATCGCTTAAAAACACGATCTTCTTTTCCTTTTTCAGCCCGTTCAGCCTGTGGGATACAACAACGTCCTCTGTCACCTTGAAATACTGCTGCTCCCGGTACGCTTCCAGCAGACAAAGAACTGCCGCCACTGTCAGAACAAAGACCACTAAGATCACTGCTTTCATGGCATTCTCCTTTTTGTCATTTTTTCTTCTTATCCTATCATTTTTTTGAATGCAGTTCAACATAAGGAAAGGTGCAGCACTTCGCTACACCCTGATTTTTTGCATCACTTTTTTCAGATAATCCAGAAATTCTGCTTTTTTACAGCTTTCTTTTGCCAGAATCTCCACTCTTCCGATTTCTTTTTCTCCCAGCTCATAGACAAGTTCGCCTACTTTCTGTCCCTTTTTCACCGGAGCTTTTACAGACTGCTTCATCTGTGCCTTCTTTGTCACCCCTGCCAGATTTGCTCCGCTTGTGTCCAGATAGCGGAACGTATCCGCATACTCGCAGAGAATCTGCTCTTTGACACCACCCTGCACTTCGATCGGTTTTAACTTCGGAGGATCATTGTCTTCATACACCTGACATTTTCCAAATCCATAATTCAACAGTTTTGTCGCGTCCTGAAACCGCTGTTTGGAATTTTCTCCGCTCAGGATCACCGCGATCAGCTCCATCCCATCTTTTTCGGCTGTCGCAGACACGCAGAATTTGGCCTCATCGGTAGAGCCCGTCTTTAAACCTGTGGCATATGGATACTGCCGTACCAGTTTGTTCGTGTTGGACAGTCCAAATTCAGAAGTCCCCTTTTTTGTGGTATGGGTGATCGTATCCATCCAGATCATGCAGTAATCATGAATCTTCGGATATTTTTCGATCAATTCTCTGGACATCAGAGCAATATCTCTTGCCGTCGTCAAATGTCCCTCGGTATCCAGTCCGTTACAGTTTTGAAACGTTGTATTTTTCATGCCGAGCCCTGCCGCCCGTTCATTCATCATCTTTACAAAAGCCTCTTCACTGCCCGCTATGTACTCTGCCATGGCGGTACAGGCATCATTGGCACTGGCTACGGAAATACATTTTAACATCGTATCCACACTCTGCGTTTCTCCGGGTTCCAAAAACACCTGAGAACCGCCCATGGACGCTGCATATTCCGAGGTTGACACCTCATCTTCCAGCGCAATTTTTCCATCCTCCAGTGCATCAAAGATCAAAAGCATAGTCATGATCTTCGTGACACTGGCCGGCGCGCGTCTTGTATCTGCATCTTTTTCATACAACACAGCGCCTGTGGACGCTTCCATCAAAACGGCACTTGGTGCCTGTACTTCCACCTCTGCCTCCTGCTGCCCTTCTGTTTTCTGAGCTGCATCCGGCTCTTCTGCCAGAGTCTGAATCCCGGGCACAACAGCCACAGAGAGACTCAGTACTGCGCTTAGTAACACTGCGAGAACACGTTTCATTTCGATTCTCCATTCCCTGATCTGGTCTGTTACTATTTATTATATCCACTTCGCTTTCTTATAATACCAGAAAAATGCCAGAGAACTTAAACTCCATGTCAGCGGATATACCCAGTATACCACCTGAATGCTGTGAGTGAGCGGAATCATCACGGAAAGGAAAGACACCCGGATCACGCACCAGCACATCATCATAATGATCATGGACACCATCGTCTTCCCCGCACCGCGCAGAATTGCTGCAATGGAATGTGAAAATGCAAGCAGACAGTAAAATAACGCTGCTGTTCTGGCTTTTTCCACACCAAACCGAATGATCTCAGGAGAAGAGTCAAATGCCGCGATCAGCTGTGGTGCCAGAAGAAATACCACGACACCAATCAGTTCTGCCAATATAACTGCTGCGAGAATTCCAAATCGCGCCCCTTTTCTCGTGCGCTCCTCCTGCTTTGCACCCAGATTCTGTCCTACAAATGTCGTCAGTGCCATAGTAAAGCTGTTGATGGGCAGAAAACCGAACCCATCCACCTTTGTGTAGGCCCCATAGCCCGCCATTGCCATTTCTCCGAATGCATTGATATTGGACTGTACGATCACGTTTGCAAACGCAATGATAGAGTTCTGCACTCCGGAAGGCAGTCCGATCTTGATGATCTGGACAAGGATTCCTTTGTCAAAACGGATTTTTCGAATTTTCAATCCATAGCTTTCCTTTGTCCGCAGCAGCTGCCAGAAACAAAGGAGTGCACTCACAATCTGAGAGATCACGGTTGCAACCGCCGCACCTCCCACTCCTGTATGAAATCCTGTGATAAACAACAGATCCAACACCAGATTGATTACAGACGATACGATCAGATAATACAAAGGATGTCTGCTGTCTCCCACAGCCTGCAGAATTCCCACCAGGACATTGTACATCACAAATCCTAAAGATCCCGCAAAATAAATCTGTAGATATGTCACCGATTCCCTCATTACACTTTCGGGCGTATCCATCCACCGCAGGATCTGCGGAGAAAGTGCCACTCCCACGCCGGTCATCAAAACTCCCGCCACCAGACCAAATGCGACTGTGGTGTGTACCGCGCGCTGCAGATTTTTCTCATCTCCTGCACCAAAAAACCGGGCAACGATTACCCCCGCTCCCGCTGAGATTCCACTCAAAAATCCAATCAGCATAAAGATCAGACTTCCGGAGGAGCTGACTGCGGCCAGTGCACTGCTCCCCAGGAAATTTCCAACGATCAGAGAATCCACGGTGTTATATAATTGCTGAAATAAATTGCCCAGAAAAATCGGCATCGCAAAAAAAGTCATCTGTTTCCAGATCGAGCCGCTTGTCATAGGCGCTGCTGTCTTTGTCATAAAATCCCCCCTGTTGTTTCTTTCTTATCCTATCGCCTTTTATAAAATTACAAATAATTTTTCCAGTCCAAATTTGCCTTCATCCTGCAGCATCTGCTCCATTTTGCACTTGTTGAAATCCGAATGCTCCACTTCTCTTGCATACCGGCGTGCCGCCTCTGCAACATCCGAAAACTCCAGCGTTCCATTTTTCAAAAATACACCTTTTGCCAGCGCCCGGATCAAAATACAACCTGCCACTGCAAATTTTAGTTTCCCATATGCCTGTTCATCGTAGACTGCCCCACAAAAGTAAGTAAATACAAAATAAACCATCAGCTGTTCCATGATCTTCTCCGTAAACACGGATTCGAACTCTTTTCTTTGCTCTGCTGACAGCTCTGATTCCAACAACATATTTTTTGCTTCTTTGACATATCCCTTCCAGTCGTCTCTGAGCACTTCCAGATGATTCAGGATCACAAACAGATTGCCGCAAACCTCCTGCTGCGTTTTTTCCTCTGTATCCAGATTGTCCAGTTTTTCCTGAAACCAGGTCCAGACGCGTTCCTTCTCGTAACGCTTTAGAAGCCCATCAATCTCAAACAGGGCATTTTTGTCGATCCTCTCCTGCAGATCATGCGCCAGTGCCAGCACGATTGCCATTCTCAGCCGGACTGGATACTCCCGATTCTGAAGAATCTGAAAGATCAGAGTTCTCGCGTCTTCCAGTTTGGTAAACAAGAAGAAATCAAACTCCTCATAAGTTTCTTCCCGATCCGGATTTTCCGCCTCCAGAAAATGGACCGGCTCTTCGCAGCCCAAGATCAGGTTTGCTGCTTCCGGACAGGATAAAGACAGGGAAATCTCCCGCAGTCCTTCAAATTCTTCCACATGCCTCGGATACAGCCTGCAGGTCTTGCAGAACATCCCGGATCCGTTGCCTTCTATGTACAGATCACACAGATTTTCTTCATTGAGAAAGGCACAGCGCTTCTCATATTGGCGAAACGCGCCTTCCTCCCAGTCAATTTCATTGTGCAGGCGGCTGCCAAGCCGCCCTTTTGTCTGTCTGTATTTTTTCAGCGAAGCGGGATCGATCATAATCTGCCACCCTGCGCAGCAAGTATCCGGACAGTCCCCGCCGATACATGCAAACTTCTTATAGTAGTGCGGAATGATATACTGCATGTTGTACTCCTTTTTTATGTCACTATTTTTCAGTCGAGAAACACATACTGTTTCAATCGTTCAAACGCTTCTTTCACACGACTGTGCGGCAGCGCCAGATTCATCCGGATATGGCACGCTCCGTGGAACGGACGACCATCCTGCCAGATCACGCCCACTTCCATGCCTGCCCTCTGCAGCTCCTCAATGGTCTGGTGATGCGCCTCGCACCAGTCTGTGCAGTCTAAAAAGAGCATGTACGTCCCCTGCGGTCTGGACACGGAAACACCCGGAAATTCTCGCCTGATAAACTCCATGGCATAGGAAATGTTCGTATCCAGCACGGTGCGAAGCTCGTCCACCCACTCCATTCCTTCTTTCGAATATGCCGCGATCAGCGCATGCATGGACAACACATTCATAGAATTGTAATGGGTCATTTTCCCTTCCATACATACCCGGTCTCTCAAATACGAATTATAAATGATATGATACGAACCGATCAATCCTGCCAGATTAAATGTCTTGGACGGAGCGTAAAGCGCAATGGTTCTGTTTTTTGCATCCTCGGACACAGACTGTGTCGGGATATGCTGATATCCCGGAAGTGTCAGATCTGACCAGATCTCATCTGAGATCACATACACATCATGCTTCTGATAGATTTCCATTGCCTTTTCAATCTCCCAGCGCTCCCAGACACGTCCGGTCGGATTGTGCGGCGAACAAAAAACTGCCGCATGGATCTTGTTTTGCACAATTTTTTCTTCCATATCTTCGTAATCAATCCGCCAGATTCCTTCTTCATCCAACACCAGTGGATTCAGAACGATATTCCATCCATTGTCCTCAATACAATGTGTAAATCCGATATACGTCGGAGACTGCAGCAAAACAGAATCCCCATTGGAACACAGTACTTTCAAAGCCGAAACCACACCGCCGAGCACACCGTTCTCATAGCCGATGCACTCTTTTGTCAGATCGTTCACGCCATTACGTGTCTTCTGCCAGTTGATGATCCCGTCATAATATGCCGCCGACGGATCAAAATAACCGTATGCCGGATGCTTTGTCCTCTGGATGATCGCCTCCGGAATTGCCGGAAGCGCCGGAAAATTCATATCCGCTACCCACATCGGGATCAGATCAAACCCTTCCCGAATTTTCGCACCTGCGAAAAAATCATTGCCTGTATTGTTTCCGGCAGGCGCATCTACTGCGATGGCATCCTTTCCCCGCCGGTCCATAATCGTTGTAAAATCATACTGCATGATATCAAACCTCTTTTCCTGAAATCCGGCTCCCCACAAAAAGGGAAGGATGTTCCAAACTGGAGGCATCCTTCCATCCGGGTGCAACGAATCTTATTGTTTCTTCTATTCTAGCAAGTCAACGTGAGAAAATCAACACCCCTCTTTCGGTCCGGCAATCACCGCTGTCTATCGACCTCTTCCAGTTCATACGGCTGAAACAGTTTGATCGTTCCGTATTCTCCGTCAAATCCCGGAATCCGCTCTACCTCGCCGTTTCGCAGACGCTCAATTCCCTCTGCGATCAGAAATCCGGACTTTTGCCGGATTTCCTCCAATGGCACAGTTCTCAGAATCTCAAATTCCGGTCCGATCATCCGCAGCATCTGCTCGTATCCTTTTTGTACCTTCTTACTTCGGGAAGAAACACCCACGCATGCCGAGATGACTTCCGGAAGTGGAACCAGACTTTCAAATCCATTGGCGCCTTCTTTTACAAAACCTTCCGCCCTGTCCGCCAGCTGTTCAATCCGATGAGAGACACCAATAGTGATTTTTCTTCCACACACCGGACATTTCCCCTGATATGTTTCTGTCTCCATCGGTGTCAGACAAAGATTGCACTTCCGATGCCCATCCATATGGTATTTTCCTTCCTCCGGGAAAAATTCAATGGTGCCTGCCAGACCGCTGCCATTTTGAATGGCACCTCTCAGACCTTCATAGGACCAGTCAATATCCAGAAGAGTGGCCTCTCTTCCCAGTTTTGCCGGAGAATGCGCATCGGAATTGGAAATCAACTGAAACCGGTCCAGCATGGACACCCGCCAGTTCATCGGCGGATCCGAGGATAATCCCGTCTCCACTGCATGAATGTGAGAACTCAGATCCCCGAAGCACTCATCTACCGTATCAAATCCGGAAAATGCTCCGAACATGGAAAAATGCGGTGTCCAGATGTGTGCCGGAACGTACATGCCATCTGGTGTTGTCTCCAGCATGATTTCCAGTAAATCCCGGCAATCCAACCCAAGAATCGGCCGCCCGTCCGAATGCAGATTTCCGATCACTTCCAGTTTCTCCGAAAGATTCTCTGCCTCTTTTAGCCCGGGAAGGATCAAAAGACTGTGAACCTTCCGAACCTTATCGTATTTCTTATAGATAGAACTGATCTCTCCGGTGATCACGAATCGGGGAATCATGTGATCCGGCGTATTCCCATCCTGAATCCTGTATTCTTTTTTCAGCACATAAAATCCGTCTTCTGCGGGCTTTAATTTTTCTTTTAACTCTTCTCTCCATGCCGGATGCGTAAAATCCCCGCTCCCGATCAGATGGATGCCTTTTCTGCGCGCCCACAGATCCAGATACTCCGGCGTACACTCTTTGCTGGTGGCTCTGGAATATCTGGAATGGGTGTGTAAGTCTGCAATATACATGTCTGATAACCTCTTTTCTATGTCTGTTATTCCTGACTTTTTTCTCTATAAAAAAATATAACACAATCGGGCAATTCCGTCAGCAAAATTGCTTGCATTTTCCATATCCAGGTAATATAATAATTTGGTGCAGATATTCTTATCGGCAATCGTCAGATTTCCGTCCGGGCAGACTGATTTTTTCTTGCCATCTGCTTTTTTTATGTATATTTTTACTCTCTTTCATTCTCTGAAAGGGAGATTCTATAAATCGAAGGAGGTTCTTATGAATTCCCGTACTTACTATGATATTCTCGGTGTTTCCCGGGAAGCTACATTACAGGAAATCACAAGTGCAAAAAATGCGCTTGCTAAAGTATATCACCCGGATGCCAATATGAATCAGGGCATCGACACCACTGCGTGTATGCAGGAAATACTGGAGGCGTACCGGGTACTTTCCAATCCCGAATCCCGGCACGAATATGACAAAGAATTAGGCGGCGGACAAATCCGTGTCTTCCGCACCTTTACCGTTGGTCCCGAGGATGATGAACAGGCTGCTCCGTTTGTCGTGTATTGGAACGCTGCCTGTCGTCTACAGGAAACCGTAGATCTTGCGATGGAATTTTTGGAGAACAACTCCCAGAAGAAAAAACGTACGTTTCTGTTCTTCCGCCGGAAAGATGCTGCTTCTGAGGCGGAAAAACAAAAACATCTGAACAAACTGTCTGTGCGCGCCATGCAGTATATCACTGTCTTGAAAGAAGCCGGCATCCCATCCCAGTACTGGACCGAGGACGCAATGAACTGGGTACTGATCCGTTGGAGCCACCGTCAGAATATGGACTATCGCGTACTCTTCAATCGTTACGAAAAACATCTGAATCAGGATCTCTCCAATTCCGAACGTCATAAACTTCATGTCCACGGAAAACAATTCCACAACAATCTAAAAAAACTGCTCAGCTGCGCTCTATAGGCGCAGCAGGCAGTCCTGCAGTAAGGCTTCACAGCCTTCTTTCACATCTTCGTATGTCCTGTCAAAATTCCCGGTATACCACGGATCCGCGATATCCTGCCCTGTCCGCTCTGTAAAATCAAGCAGTTTCGACACCTTCCCGTCCGTGTCACTCCCCAGAATCCGCATCATATTCCGGATATTCATGGAATCCATTCCGATCAAATAATCAAATTCGTCATATTCCCACTTTTGCAGCTGGCGTGCGCGGTGATCACCGCATGGAATGCCGACTTCTTTTAATTTCCGCCGAGTGCCGTGATGAATCGGATTACCGATCTCCTCGCGGCTGGTAGCTGCGGAATCAATGTAGAACTGATCGGTGAGGTCGTATCTGTTGATCAGGTTCTGGAAAACGTATTGCGCCATGGTGCTGCGGCAGATGTTGCCGTGGCAGATAAATAGTACCTTTATTTTCTCCATTTTATCTCCTCATATCCTCTCAAAGCCTTATAAATACTGGCTTTTCAGCCTTTGTGCATTTTTTACTTGAAAGGTTCTTTTTCTTATAAATTCTTGTATTTTCTCATGTTTTTTCGGGCATTTGTGGTACAAATGGGTTATTTTTAAAGTCCCAAATTCCTTATGAGATAAGGCTTACATGAGTTGTTTGTGCATGTTTTTGGGTTATAAACTTTTTCTTTTCCAGTTCATCCCTTGCTTCTTTTAATCTGGCAAGTTCTTTCTTTGCATCATCATAGCCGGTATGCGTATAAATATTGAGTGTTACAGATACATCTGAATGCCCCATCAGATATTGCAGTGTCTTTGGGTTCATCCCTGAATTGGCCATATTTGTACAATAAGTATGCCTGCATATATGTGGAGTAACTGGCGGCAATTGCAACAAATTCTCACGATTATATTTTTCTCTTGCATGCTGCATGTACTTTTCCCAATGAAGTGCAACCATTGGCCTTCCATTCTTGTCCAGAAACAGAAATCCTCCATATCCATCCACCATCGGCTCACGTTTTGGTTTCCTTCTATTCTTCAAGATTCGAAGAAATGCTTCTTTTACATCCGCTTCCATTGGAAGTAACCGCGTACCACTTGTTGTCTTTGTAGATACGATGATATACTTCATTTCTCGAGTTCTTTGCAACTGATGATTCACATTGATAATATCTTCTTTAAAGTCCAAGTCTTTTACAGTAAGTCCACAAAATTCAGATATTCTAAGACCTGTCTTGAATAAGATATAAAATGCATCATAATACTGATTATAATGCGGATCATTCTTTACAAAATCAAGAAATTTAGTTTCATCTTCCGGAGAAACAGCTTGTCTTTTCTGACTGTCATTAACAAGTACTGTACCTAATTCAAATCCAAATGGATTTTTTAGAATCAAGTCATCATCCACAGCCATTTGAAAAGCAGGTCTTAAAACACCTCTGATGGAATGAATGGAACTATATCCTCTACCATCTCTTTGTAGTTTTATCAGAAAAATCTTTGCGTCAGAAAGTTTCACATCATCCACTTTCTTATAAGCGAATTCTTCCTTTTTCAATACATTCACCACAAATTTGTAATTCGCTAAAGTATTATGCTTTACTCCTGTTTTCAGGGAAAGATATCGTTCCACAAGTTCAAGCACTGTAATGTTACTTCCTGTAATCCCTTGCATCTGTAAGGACTGAACTTTTCTTTCTTTTTCCCTGAGAGAAAGATCTGCCCGTTTACCTTCCGGCATCTTATCTGCTTCTGTCAATCTCCAACTATATAATATTTTACGCTTACCAAGTGAATCTGTATATTTATAGCGGTAACGTCCACTTGGTTCCTGCCATTCTCCTTGCTGGAGAACTCTGCCTTTATCATCACGTCTCTTTGAAATCATATCCTACCTCCAAGGGGACGCAACATGATATTGTTAGTATATCATGTAACCCCTAATTCGAACACCTCCTTCTTTTAAATTTCATTTTATATCGCACTGAGTGTATCAATAAATTTTTCAAATCTTGTTCGTTTTATCTGTACACGATTCCCATTCCAAAGCAAATACTCTGCATTTGGATTGTCACTGACTAACTTACGAAGCTTTCCTTCTCCAATACGAAAATAGGATGCTGCCTCTTCAATGGATAATGTATACTTCTTCCAATAAGGTATATCATAACTTGTCATTTGTATGCCTCCTTCTATTATCTTTGTTTTTGACATTGGCGGCTGGCAAAGGTATCTATAAAGACTGCCAATGCCAAAGTAGTTTTTTGCCAATGTCATTCTTTATTCTGTGATTAACGCAACTGTTTTTCTTCTCTGACACCAGTCGTAGCTCAATCTACTTTCCAATTGCTTTCTTGCATCTCTTCCTGTTCTGGAAGAAATCCCATAGGCTAGTAGCTCTGCCTCTAATTCTTCTAAACACATTACTTTCCGTTTGGTTAATAACTCCAGGATCAATTTCTGTGCCTTTTCCAGTTTCGTTTCCTTTTTCGTTCCTGCTTTCCCCATCAGCAGATCTTCAATGGATATATCGTATTCTCCTAACCATTTTAAGCCTTCTTCTCCCAAAGAAAACGCTACCGGATTTTCCTTCTTAGCAAGAGAATCCTTTTGCTGATATACCACTCGGACATCCTGTTCCTTCTCTTTTTCCACCTTTTCTACAAATAAGATACTTCGTACTGCCGCTGCGATATCAATGGATCCCAGGGAACGGTAATCGCTCTGACTTCCCGATGACTTATTCAAATGTCCAATGAGAACAATGGCACATCCAGTTCTCTCTGCAATCGTACTGAGATGCCGGAATAATGGCCGTATCTCATTGGCCCGGTTCATATCCACATTGGCTCCCAGATAGGCCTGTATGGGATCCATGATCATGAGGCGTACATTGTTCTGGCGGATGGCTTTTTCAATCCGATCGTCCGTCATAGAAAGCTGTTTTTCATCTTCATTGATGAATCGCACCCTTGTCATATCTGCACCACATTTTGCTAATCTAGGCTTAATGGTATCTGCTATTCCATCCTCTGCTGTTTGATACAACACATTAAAGGGTTCTATGGGAAGTGCATTGGGAAGTTCTTTTCCATTCGTACAGTATGCGGCGATTGCCATTGCAAGCCATGTTTTTCCTTTTCCCGGATTCCCCTGGATCAAAGTAACCTTTCCAAAGGGAATGAACGGATACCATAGCCACTGGACCACCGTTTCCTCAACCTCTGACATCTTGGTGACTGGAATCAGATTTTCCCTGTTGTCTCGCAAGCAGATTTGTTTTGCCATTTCTTTTACATGAAGTCCTGCAACCAGACATTCATTCCAATCTTTTTTGGCTGGCTCTAAACGAAATACACAAAATTCCTCTGGAATCATGGAAACAAACTGCCTGCATCTCTCATTTCCAGGCTCATCATTATCCAGGCACAAATAGATAGACCTAATGTTTTTATGCTCCATATAGACCTGTTTCATCGCTTTTTCACTCAATCCTCCCAGAGAAATATAACTATGCTTTTCCCATTCTTCCGGAACTGCGGTGATATAAGACAAAAAATCAATGGGCGATTCAAACACAAACAGTTTTTCATCCGTTCCTATATGTCCAAATCCATAGGCTTTTTCCGAACCTTTTGCTTCCCCACGATATCGGTGCTCATCGGTTCCCCGCATAGCTGCATATCTGGGATTCTGTTCTTTGTCTCTTCCAACGAATACCACATTGTGATAGTTTTTACTTTCATAAATATCCCCCTTTGCAATCATCTGATCTACAAGCTGTTCCGATAGTTTTCTCTGTTCAATGAGATACTTTCTTGCAATCTCACAGCTTTCATTTCTTTCTGGCAGTTCCAATCCAGGCAAGGGGATGGGGCAGACCTTCTGTCTGCCTGCATCTTCCTTGGCCGTTCTTCTGTTGGTTTCTCCAACTCCCTCTTCTCCTAATAATTCTTTGACTGCCTCTGCAAAAGAAAGACCGTAGAATTCTTTCATAAAATCGATGGCATGACCGCCTTTATTCTGACTAAAACGATACCATTCGTTCTTGTTGATCATCACACTGTCATGTCGTAACCACCGGTATTCTTTTCCACATCGCTTAAACTGTTCTCCTCTCCCAGAAAGAAAAACATATAAATCGGTATCATCTGCTCTTTGAATCTGTTCTCTTGTATATTCTTCCATTTTCTAAAATTCCTCCTATAACTCCATTCCATGATGTTTCTTCTTTGGTTTCATGGTTCTCACTGCTTCTTTTGTTTCTATGGATTGCTCCCGCTTGTTTGTTTCTGGAAGAGAGACCCCTTCTCCTTCCTCTGCCATCAAAGCTTCCACATGATTTTTGATTCCCTCATACTTTCGTAACATCGCATGGATCCGTTTATCTTCTTTTCGTAAAGCCGCTATCTCTTCTGATAAACGAGCGGCTTCTCGTTTCCATTGTCCTTCCGGAATCTTCCCACTTGGGTCTAGATTTTCTTTTAAGATCCTTTCCGAACGATAATATCCGTTAAGTTCCTTCTTATGTTCCTCTTTGAATTTTCCCCTGCCAAAATATTTGTTCTTTAATTCCAGATAAACAGGTCTCGTTTCAAAATACTCTTTTATTGCATAAAGGTTACTGTTGACACTTCGTAAAAAACATGGACCTCATAGTCTGAGAGCTTCTCTTGCGTCATCGATGGTAAACGATGGCATATCTTATGAAACCGTAAGAAAAGTACTGGGACATGATAGTCCTAATGCAATCAGGCACTATGCACGTCTTGATATTCAGATGCTTAGGAATTGTGCTCTTGCATGCCCGGCACCTTCAGGAACACTTCACCAATTCCTGAAAGGAGGTCGTATATGAGAACCGTGATTTTTAAAAGTTGTTTTAAAGACGACATGCAGTCATTCATGGAGTATCGTGTTGCGACTTTCGCATGGAATACCTATCGTTTGGATAATTATCGCCTGTCTTCTTTTGACAGATATCTTACAAAAATATCTTATAATGATGAAATTGTACCACAAACAATAATAAATCAGTGGCTTAATGATGTAGGTGTTCCAGAGGCATCTATTAATGGATACATAAAGACTATACGAAACTTTATGAAATATAGAGCCGATATGGGAAAAGTTGTTTATCTTCCGCCCTTCCAGAAAACGAAAGATTTGTATATTCCCTATATATTTAGTGATGAGGAATTGTCGAATATATTTGCTATTGCTGATGCATATTCAATGACAAACAAATTTAGCAGCATTCCGCATATACATATGGAAATGGCGGTTCTCATACGCCTTTTGTATTGTTGTGGACTCAGATTAGGCGAAGCTCTAAATTTGAAGATGAAGCATCTGGATCTAGAAAACGGAGTCATCCGTATTATACATTCAAAAAACAAGAAACAACGATTAGTTCCAATGCATGAAACATTAACAAACATGCTGAAGGATTATTGTAAGGTGATAAAAATCTATGGTATAGATAATCCATTTTTATTCCCAGGACAAAGCGAACATTTATCCCCAATAACTGCTGAACGCCAATTTAAAAAGATTCTTAGGAAAGCTGGTATTATCAAAGGGAATGAAGATCCTCATAAACGTGCTCCATGCCTGCACTGTTTAAGACATTGTTTTATGTTCCATGCTTTTAAACAGCTGGAAACTGCAGGATATCATATCGATATGGCTTCTCCATATCTTTCTGTATATTGTGGTCATGAATCCCTTGTGGAAAGTGAAAAATATATGAAATTCAGCAGTGAACTCTTCGAAGAAGATATGCTCTTGTTTGCTGATTTCACAGAATCTCTGTTTCCGGAGGTTGATTTATGAGAAAGCAGAAGACTCCTTCGATTTTTATGAAATATCTTGAATACTATGTAAATACATATATGCCGGAAGCACGTGGGTTAAGTAAGAACACAATCAACTCTTATAAAACAACATTTACACTTTTAATAAAATATATGTATTCAGTCAAAAACATGAAAGCAGATGAGATTACTTTTGGCTGTTTAGATGTAAATACGCTTTCTGATTTTATGTCATGGCTTGAACATGAACGTAAATGTTCAGTTACAACCAGAAATCAAAGACTTGCCGCACTGTATTCTTTTTCCGAGTATGCACAAAACTATGACTTTGATGCAGCATCAACTTTTAGAAGTGCTGTATTGAGGATTCCATCAAAAAAAGCACCTAAAAAGCGGCGTGTTGGTTTTACCACCGATGAAGTAAAGATCCTTCTGGCACTGCCTAACCCAAAAAGTGAGACTGGTTTAAGAGACATGGTTTTATTAAGCTTTATGTATGCAACAGGCACACGTGCACAGGAAGTGTGTGATCTTACTGTAAAATCTGTCAATTTCAGATCAACTGGTACTACTATTGATATAGTAGGAAAAGGTTCAAAAGCACGTCGCATACGTATTCCTGACACTTGTGCATCTATGCTTAAAAAATATATTAAACATCGCAGAATAGAAACAGAACCTGACAGACATATATTTTCGAGTCAGACGCATGAGCATATGACAATATCATGCGTGGAAGAAATATACAAAAAATATATAAAACTCGCTAAAGAAAAAACACCCAATCTTTTCAAAGAAGAACACTATTCACCTCATAGTATGAGACATACAACCGGACAACATATGTTAGAAGCGGGAGTTCCGATTATGGTAATAAAAGCTTTCCTGGGACATGCATCAGTTCAAACGACACAGATTTATACAGAAAGTCCACAGGCAACAGTTGATAAACATATCCGTGAATGGAACGAAATGAATTTTCCGCGTTCGATTTATATTGATGAAAAAGACTTGGAAGAAAGAAATGTTCCTGATTTTTTGAAGAGTCACTAATAGGATATCATTATTCGAGAAGATTTCTTAGAAAGTCTTAATTTCTGGGCTTTCCAAGAGATTATCTCGAATAATAATTCTATTCTAATAAAAGGAGAAATCCATCACCTTCCCAGATGAGTCCTTTTATCCGGTCCGTACGCTTACCGCAAAATAAGAATAATGTATTCTTATCATAAGGATCGAGCTGGAACTGAAAACGTATGACTCTTGCCAAGCCGTCAATTCCTCTGCGCAGATCCGTAAATCCAGTTGCCAGATACACTTTTTTGAATCCGGTACCATCATTGAGCATTTCTAATCACTCCCAAAAGTGTACTTAGAAAGGAGGCAGAAGCCTGGTCGGTAATTTCCAACGTGAGGTTGTTTCCACTTCTGATTATGGCAGCGATTTTATGCTCTGAGGTCGTATTTACCGGATGGAGTGCAGAGGAAGGAACTTCTACAAAGGCTTGTGTATGATCCGCAGTTTCTAAGTAAGCCTCACGGACTTTCCGGAGTCTCCAGTAGTAACTCGCTTTTGTAATGTCGTGCAGCTGACACCATTCATCGATTTTCATTCCCTGTGGACGGTTTTTACAGTCCCTGATTAGTTCTGCCCATTCGCTCAAGCGGGTTTGCTGTGCAACTAAACTTGTGTGAGATTTCATGACTCACCTCCTGTAGCTAAGTCTAAAAAGTTGAGTACTAAACTTTTTGGACTTTATAATGATGAGTCTATTATCTCACATAGGATGATTTTGAAAAGGTACTCGCTATTTGGCGTTTACTTATTACTCGTACTGTAACTCATTATCAATTACTCAAAATTACATTACATCAACATTCACTCTGTCTGTTTTCAAATGACAATACATTTGTAACCGTCGGACTTACAGCCCCAACTTTTCCATTCGCTAACATTCTATCGCCAACTACAATGCACTGTCCTTTCTGTAATCCTTGAATCACACTTAACCAATTTCCGTCTCCCGTAACATCTATCTGCTTTGAAATTTTTGTCATCTCATCGTCAGTTGGTTTGAAATATAGTTTAAATGATGCTTGTAACAATCGTACGACCTCATCATCTTTTAATATCTTAAGTGATTGCGTAGCAAACCATGCTGACCATCCAAATTTTCTTCCTTCGGTTAATATAGCTGCACTTGGAGATTTAATTGTATGTGATAAATTTTGTGCTTCATCTAAAACAACCACAAATGGTTTATCTTTTGATCCAAATTTTTTGGTATAATACCAGGCATCCCACAGCATCATCTCTGTAATAATAACCTGCATTTCTCTCGAAAATAAAGTCAATTGTATGATATTAACTTTGCCTTCATCATTATACAGTATATTTTCCCAGTCAAATTCTGGATCTTCTGTAAAATCGACAGTTCGAAAGAATGGTGTCATCTTTGAAATTACTGTATTTGCCGCTTTATTTATCTCAGCAACTTCCTCTAATTCCTGCTGAAACTTTCGGATATTCATATTATCCCCATACTTTACAAGACCATTATATGCTGCTTCAAAAATTGCCGCATTCTGTTGTGCCCCAAAGTCATAGACATGAGAAAAAATATCAGATAATCTTGCT
The DNA here is from genome assembly GCF_008121495.1 of Mediterraneibacter gnavus ATCC 29149. Classification (NCBI taxonomy): domain Bacteria; kingdom Bacillati; phylum Bacillota; class Clostridia; order Lachnospirales; family Lachnospiraceae; genus Mediterraneibacter; species Mediterraneibacter gnavus. Next base: position 3,264,324 of record NZ_CP043051.1, read on the forward strand.
GCTACATCGGATTCTTTCTCAAGAATCTTCATTCCCGCCAAATCTACTTCGTGGCGTTTAAATGGGTTAATTGGTACTCCTGTACTATATACAATTTTTTGAACTATCTTTCCATCGAGAGATTCCTTAAAAGGAGGTTCCAATTGTTGCAACATAAATCCTTCTGTATAGTCGAAAATAACAGAAGAAATATCACATCTAGCTAGTTCATACAACATTGTCTGAATGCTATAAGTTTTTCCCTGTCCAGATGTTCCAGTAATCAATAGATGACGATTGGCCAACGCTTTATTACCAAATTCCCAGTAAATATCTGATAAGTGTTGTGACAAACTCAAAAAGGAACCTCTACGAAAAAAAGCCAAGGAGCTAGGGTTAGAATGCGCAATAATTGGAATTCTCGCATCAGAAAGTTATCAAAGAGAAAAAGATTGGTTGGACTATGGATGTAACGTATTTCACATACGAAAAGATAATCAGTCTCGTCCGCTGTCATTCTGGACCACGGATGATATTAATGAATATATTGAAAAATACAATGTCCAAATATCCCGACTCTATGAAATGGGATATTCAAGAAATGGATGCATGTATTGTGGATTTGGGGCTCACCTTGAAAATCCATTAGAGAATCGTTTCCAAAAATTAAAGAAAACACATCCTGTTCAATATACATATTTCTATAACAATTTTGGTGATTTAATTCTCCAGTTTGATATTTCAATTTGATTAAAACAAATCAAAAAAAGAAACGATCTTTTATGATTATAAAACTCTCTCTTGTTCATTTCTTCAGTAGTCTCCTTATAACCGCAAAATTCTCTATCTCTTCAAAAAGTACTTAGTTCTTTAATGGAAACTGCTCTTAACCTCTATACATTTAGACATTAAGAGCAAGTTTCGCCCATCAATTCAAAAATGCAATTCTACATTTTCTCATTCGGGCAACTTGTTGGGGATTCCGCTCCCCAAACCCACGTTTTTCAAAAAAGTTTTCACCACCTTCCTACTTATCCATCCACATCTAATTTATAGGAAAAACTTTTGTATTCTGGTTCCTGTCTTCGACAGTCACAGTTTTGCACCGGATGTGCAAAGGAAGCTCCACTTAATCATAAGTCCAGCTAAGAAATGTCAATAGGTAAAATGAAAAATGTTAAAAATGTTTTTTCAAGCAGTTGACGTAAAAAAGGGTAACTTTAATAAGCCCACCCATGTGGAAATTTTAAAATTTATGAGAACCTGTTAAGCTGCATTCCGTGCTTTGTCAGGATGCGCTGCCAGATACTGCTCACAGTGTTCGTGAGGAGTGATGATCTTAAACGGTTTATTATCCCGGAGCATGGCAAAAATGATGTTGCAGATTTTATGCATAACAGCCCCGATAGCTACGTTTTTCTTCTTGCTTTTACATTTGTTGGTATAGTAGCTGTGAATAACCGGATTTACTGGTGTTTTTGTCCCTTTATCCATCTTAAGGTTATTGAGCGCCACCATATGCAGGATGGTGTTAGAATATAAATAGTACAAAGAAAGCATATCCATGGGATAACGCCTGTATAGAATCTTTCCATGCACTTTTGAAGAGAGAATGGATCAACCGGTTTAAAATCTTTAATTATGCACATGCACATAAATTGATTTTTGAATACATCGAAACATTTTATAATACCGTACGCATTCACAGTCATTGTGGATATTTGTCTCCAAATGAATATGAGGAACAATATCTTGAAAACATCGAGGAGAATGCAGTAAAAATAGCAAGTTAAACTTCGCTCAGAACAGAGAAAATTGGTTACATTTAATTTGTACTTTTTCTTGACATAGGACCAAATCCCTCCATAGAGTTTGAAAACGGTACAGGCTTTCTGGTAAGCTCGATGCCTCTCCAGTTAAAAGCCCTGAAATAATGCTTTTCACTTCCAACATCAATACCAACGATCATTGTTGTTTCTTTTACTTGCTCAATCTTCTTGTTTTGTGTAGAATTCATTTGTAAATACCTTCCTTATTCTGTTCATTTGCTAACTGGCCGGTCAGCAATGACAGTTTAACTTAGGTATCTATTTTTGTAAAATTATTTACTCTCTACACTTTGAATTATACAGGAAGCTATTTTTATATTTGATATCAAAACAATTATAGCAGAAGTCTGCCCAATCACAAACCTCTGCTACACCTTACATAACATATTAACTTTCTCTGTCGCTATGGCACAAACTTCCCCTTCATGCTAAAAATTTTTCGTAACTTTCCAAATTCCTCCAGATAGATACTACCCGTTTGATGTGCTTTCTTTACAAACTATTACTGCATCTTCTCAGTAAAGAAATAACTTCCTTCACATCCTGTAATTCCAGATTGATACAACATCTATCCCGTATCATTAAAAACGAATACACTATTATTTAAATTCTGTATACTTTTCTTTACTCCCAAAGGCTTTCTCTACTGGATATTTCTCATTGTTCTTTTTAACTTTGTCACGAACAATTTCATCTAAGTCCAATCCGCAAGTATCAGCCATTAGAATACAATAGTTAACTACATCAGCTAACTCTTCCTTTATTTTATCCAACTTTTTTTCACAAACCACATCTCCTGCACTCCACTGGAATACTTCAAGCAATTCTGCTGCTTCCAGACTAATAGAAATAGCCAAATCTTTGGGATTATGAAACTGTTTCCAATTTCTATCATCTCTGAACTCTAATACCTCATTAATCGTTTCTTGTGTCATTTTGATATACCTCTTCTCCTCTTATTCTACATCTACATATCGTGAAATATAATCTCTAAGATTCGGATCGCTTACATATAAATATGTTCCTCGAATTCCTCTTGTCATAAGAACATAATAAATATGTTGTATATACTCTTTAAGTTCTTCATATTCTGCTGTCTTTTTACCATTTTGATCGAAATAATTTTCCGCACGAATTATAATATTTTTTTCATCCGGATCATATCCTATTTCATCCCCAAGAATAATAAATGCATAATTTAAGTCATACCCCTGTATAGAATGGATACACCCGACCTCATCAATTGCATTTTCTGAATGAACCCAACCTTCTGTACAATGATTCCATTGTTTCTTTATTTCCTGAATCTCAATATCATAAACAGTTTTATCATTTTTACTAAGCCAGTCCCATGCATATCCAGCTGCCATTCTCACCAGGCCTACTTCTTTTTCCTTCTGGTACATCAAATTATTGAACTTCGTAAAGTCAGTCATTAATATTAAATTGTAATTTGCAAAACTTTTCTTCGACTTCACTTCGCCGGATAAAATTTCTTTTACATAATCAAATGTAACAGACTGATTAAATCTAGAAGAATAAATAAAATGTACTTTATCGAAAATTCGCTTATCTACAGAACTATGATGCTGGGACATACGATTTTTCACATGATTTGACTCTCCAATATAAGCTTGCTTTCCATTTTCCAAAATATAAAGCATTGGCCAATTAGACAAATAACTTTCGTCCCCATATGTTTGATTTTTAAAGTCACCTTCTGTAATTTTAAACATGTTAATCTTCCTTCAAATATTTTTCAATTTCTCCGACTAATCCCATATCCGCCGGTAGCCACTCCAAACTTCCCAGTGTATCCTTCGTCAACCATTTTGCAGCTTCATGTTCTTTGAGCACCAAATCCCCGGATTTGATTTTACAAATAAAGCACCCCATAGATAAATGAAAGTTCGGATAATCGTATTCAACCGTATCCAACAACTCAATCACTTCCACTTCCGTATCTAGTTCTTCTTTAATTTCTCTTACAATCGCTTCTTCTGGTGTCTCGCCAGGTTCAATCTTTCCTCCGGGAAATTCCCATCCATCTTTAAATTCACCATATCCGCGCTGTGTCGCAAACACTTTGCCGTTTTCAATTATTATAGCAGCAACAACTCTAACTGTCTTCATGAACAATTCATTCCTTTCCTATTCTCATCGCTGAACACCATTACCCATTTATAATGTACTCGTAAATATCCTCTCGAACCGGAGTATCCAATGCCCATTCGATTTCAACTGCTGATTTATCCGTATTCGGCATTATAAATTCTTTTACTTCGCCCGTGGCATACATTCGCCCCAAATAATAGAATTCTTTTGATATTTTATCATCCTTGTTTTTTCTCACAAAAAGCTGAACATCTATTCCTCGTTCCTTCGCATTTAAGAAATTCTGCACATCTTCTGATTCAATACTTCTTCCACTTTTTGAAATCGCAATCAATCGATTGTGGCTTGTAAAATGATCTTCGTATTTTGTAGTATCACTAATATCATTCTGCTTATCATAGTTGATAAATACAGGAAATGTTTTTGTTTTTTTATCATACTTATATCCACCAATATTCAATGGAACTTCATTTCTTTCCCAATTTAACAAACGACAAGCATCTTCGTATGTATATTTTTGATACAGAACTAAATCCGTATCTTGATAACGCATGCTGAAATTTTCTTTATAACGAGAAATACCAAAGTCAATTAGTTCTTCTAAGATATTATAGAAATCTTCATTTTGCAGCATTTCGCCAAATGATTGGGACATACTGTAGTCTGATCCTTCTTTTTCTAAAAAAACACACTGAGAATATGTTTTCTTAGCTGCGCTTGTAGGGAATTCATTTGTCATCATGTTAACAACATTCTCTGCGCAATCATCATCCATGGAACAGTTATAATTTTCATGCAATGATTTCTTTAATTGGGTCATGATTCCATGTTGATATTTAAGCAATCGTTTCAACATTTCCAGCTCATGAATTCTTTTCCCACTTGCCAGCTTTTTAGAAACGAATTCTATTACCTTTTCTTCCGCTTCGGACAACCGAATTGTATATTCTTTTTCATATTTCACAAGAAACTTATAATAAGAGCCCAAGCTATTATTATCAAAAATCCGAAGTACATCCATTTCTCCGTATTTATCAAAATCACCCAATGCCGGAATATGTCCTAACTTATTTTTCAGATTTGTATAATTCTCACGAATCAATTTAATATCACTAAAATTCGCATTATCAATCGCTTGAAAAATTCGTTTTCTTGAAACCTCGTCAAAGTGGATCGTACTTGCCCCAGGGATTACTCGTCCGCCTTCTGTAACATAACGGCGAATATTATCCTTGTTATAACTGAGATCTCCGGAAAGTGCAATTGGAATCATGAAATTGTTACGATAATTCCCAATAAAATCAATAACAACTACGTATTCTTTATCTTCTGCTTTACGAAGGCCTCGTCCCAATTGCTGGATAAAAATAACTGGAGATTCCGTTGGTCGAAGCATAATAACTTGATTAATTTCCGGAACATCTACACCTTCTGAGAAAATATCCACAGAAATAATATAATCCAATGCATCCTCATCTTCATCACCGGCAAGTCTTTCAATAGCTACTGCTCTCGTCGCTTCTGAATCGCTACCACTTAATACAAGCGTTCTCCATCCTTTTTCATTAAACTTGGTCGATAGTTCTCTTGCCTCGTCAATACGACTGCAGAAAATCAAGCCTTTTACTCTATCTCCACTATAGCCAAAAAATTCTGCCTGTTTCATGACATTATGTACACGCTCATCCGATGTTAAACATCTGAAATTTTCCACCTTTTCCTGCTTAGATTTTCCTGCATCTGCAATCACTTCCAAATCGGTAATTCCAAAATAATGAAACGGGCAAAGCAAATCTTCTTCCATAGCATCCTGCAAACGAATCTCATAAGCAATCTGATGGTTAAAAATTTCATAAATATTTCTTCCATCCAGATTATCATCCCGTTTATCCGGGGTCGCCGTCATCCCAAGCCAAAGTTTAGGCTGAAAATAATCCATTACCTTTTTATAACTATTTGCAGCACTATGATGCGCTTCATCAATCACAATCGCATCAAATGCTGTTTTTCCATATTTCTCTAATATCTCGTCTTTACTTAATGTCTGGATCGTAGCAAACACAAAATCCGCATCATATTTCTGATGTTTTCCCGTAACCAGTCCCATCACCACTTGTCCACCAAACACTTTCCGATACGACTTCATGGCTTGTTTTGCAATCTGATTTCGATGTACCAAAAACAAAACTCTCTGAAACCCCAACTCACGCATAGCAAAAGCGGAGGCATATGTTTTCCCAGTACCCGTTGCTGAAATCAGCAATGCCCGATTTTCTCCAGCCTCATATATTTTTTGCAGATTGTTGATAAATCCAACCTGCATAGAATTCGGCTGTAATCGATAAACCTCCAAAGATGGAATTTCTGTCTCACGCGCTAATTTCTTCTGTTTTTGAATAATCTTATTTCTTGTATAAGCATCTGTATATCTTTTAATAAATTCTTCAAAAGGCAATGCCTGCTCAGAATTCCACAGTTGGTCGAATTCCTCTACAACATTATGCGTATATTCCCCCTGCTCTGTTGAAACAATCTTTGTATTCCATTCCCGATTTGTTGTCAGAGCACTTGATGTCATATTGGAACTTCCCACAATGATCCGATATATTTCTTCCTTTTTGAAAATATATCCCTTTGTATGAAATCCTTCTTTTCTATTTTCTGTCACAAACATCTTTAGCTCAAGATTTTCAAACTGTGCGAGCTTTCGCAGAGCCTCTGGTTCACTGAATGTCAGATAGTCTGTTGTGAGTATCTTTCCCCGGACCCCGCGATATTCCAACTCCCGTAATGTCTGAAGAAGCGGCGTAATACCACCCATTGTAATGAACGCAACACTGATTGCAAATTCTTCACAGTTCAGCAGCTCGTCCTCAACAGATGAGATTACCTTACGCCCTTCTTTATAATTGTTTGATATAAACTGTGGCTTGTATGCCAGATTTGACGCATGACTGTAATTGATAAACGCTGTCGTCAATCCTTGTTTCAACTGTATAATCTTCTTTTCTTCCATATTTGTTCCTTTTCGATCTTTTTCTGCACTATTTCTCTTATTTTAGCATTTTACCAAAATAATCACAATCAGAACTTCAAAACAGGGAACCTCCCGCTACCGCCGAAGGTTCCCTGTCTCATTTCTCCATATTATTCCACCGATAATTTCCCCAAAAATTCCTGCATTCTTCCATGTTCTGATGTAAAGACCTCTTCCGGAGTGCCTTCCACCGCAATGACACCTTTATCCATAAAGATGATCTTATCAGCCACGTTCCGCGCAAAATTCATTTCATGTGTCACGATCACCATAGTCATATGCTCTGCCGCCAGATCCTTAATTACCTTCAAAATCTCCCCCGTCAACTCCGGATCCAGCGCAGAAGTCGGTTCATCAAAAAACAGCATCTTCGGTTTCATCGCCAGTGCCCGTGCGATCGATACACGCTGCTGCTGCCCTCCGGAGAGCTGATACGGATATGCATCCGCCTTATCCGCAAGTCCCATCTTTGTAAGGAGCTTCTTCGCCTCCTCATAGACTTCTTCTTTCTCTCGCTTCTGCACACGGATCGGTGCATCTGTAATATTTTTGATGACGGAAAAATGAGGAAACAGATTGAAGTTCTGGAATACCAGACCAAAGCAGGACTGAATCTCTTTCATCTCCTGCTTTTTCGGAAAAGCGGGTTTTCCATTTTCCACCCATGCCGCTCTTTTTCCCAGATACAAAATCTCACCGTCATCAATCGTCTCCAGCATCGTCGCACAGCGGAGCAGCGTAGACTTGCCGGAACCGGACGGGCCGATGATCGCCAGAATCTCTCCCTGCTCTACAGAAAGCGAAATATCCCGGATCACCGGCATCCCGCCGAATTCTTTTTTGATATGTTTCATTTCCAAAAGACTCATTCCGGAAACCTCCTAATGATAATAATTCAGCTTTTTTTCAAATAATTCCATCACTCCGGCAACCACATAGTTAAAGATATAGTAGTAAACACCGGCAATAAAAAATGGAAGTACGGTTGTCTGTGCCGCCGCAATCTGTTTTGCCACTGCAAACATCTCAATATAAGACAGGGAATACACAAGGGACGTATCTTTCACCAGTGTGATCACTTCATTTGTCACAGACGGAAGCACGTTCTTTACCATCTGCGGCAGCACAATCCGGAAAAATGTCTGCCCTCTGGAATACCCTAAAAGTGTGGCTGCCTCATACTGTCCTTTGGGGATCGATTCGATTCCGGAACGATAGATTTCTGCAAAATATGCCGCATAATTCAGAGAGCATCCAAGAAGGATCGCCGTCAGCTTATACCCGCCGATATTCATCTGCCACAGATAATACGGTGCGAAATACCACACCAGAAGCTGCAGCATCAACGGGGTTCCGCGCATGATCGAAATATAGATCTTCACGATCCAGCTGATCGGCTTGATCCTGCTCACCCTTCCGAAATATACGAGCATCCCCAGAGGCAGAGAAAAGATCAGCGTCATAAAAAAGATCAGGCAGGTCTGTCCGAATCCTGCTGTCATTTGCCTCAACATCACATCAAAACTCATGTCTCTTCCCCTCTTATTTTAAAGTCACCATATCCGCAATCTCGTATTTCTCAGCCAGCTTTGCAACTGTTCCGTCTTCTGTCAGTTTTTTCAGATCCGCATTGACTACGTCGCACAGCTCCTGATTCCCTTTCTTAAACCCGATCGCATACTGCTCTGTATTCAATGTCTCATCCAGAATCTTATATCCTTCCCCTCTGGACTTGATCTGATAATTGGCAACTCCCACATCGATTGCAAGTGCATCCAGCGCGCCTGCCTGAAGCTCGGTAAATGCGGTGTTGTAATCTGCAAACTCATTCAAAGCTCCAAATGTATCTGCCAGTTTTTTCTGACCGCCTTCTTCTTCACTCTGCAGTAGATCCAGTGCCGCGCTTGCAGCCTGTACACCGACTGTCTTTCCCGCCAGATCTTCCAGGGTATCAATACCGGATTTTTCTGCCACAACAATCACCTGACTGTTGTCTACATACGGAGTTGAAAATGTATAATCGTCTTCCCTTCCATTCATGGTAAATCCATTCCAGATGCAGTCAATCGAACCGGAATTAAGTTCCATGTCTTTGGAATCCCAGTTGAGCGGTTTTTTTACAAGCTCCCAGCCTTCCAGTTTACAGACTGCCTCTGCCAGCTCCAGATCAAATCCTGTGTATTCTCCGTTCTCGTCCATATATCCGTATGGCGGATATTCTGCATCAAATCCTACCGTAAACGTTTTCTTATCTTCCACACTTTCTGCTGTCTTTGCATCTTCCCCGGATGCATTGTTTTTTTCTCCACATCCTGCCAGTACCATTGCTGCCATCGCTGTCCCTGCCAAAATCAGCGCTAATTTCTTTTTCATCTTTGTTTCCTCCCTGTTTGTACGTCATTATGCTAATGATTGACCACTTTACTATACTAAACTGTTTTTCATGGTATCATATATTTCCGGCATTGTCAATGTTTATCGTGACAGGATATGTAACCTTGACAGAAAATTCCACAAATAGTATCATTTACTTATGTTATGAAAGAGAGGAATTTTTAAATGTCAAACAACCATGAAGAACAGATCCGAATCGTGCAGGAGACCGTAGCCGGCAAAGAGATCACCTTTGCTCATGTAATGGGTGGTCCGGCGCCGATCGTATATCAGAAACTTGGTCTGAATCCACAGGTCGATTATCGTTCTTCTGCTATCGGAATTATGAATATGACGCCGCCGGAATCTGCTGTCATCGCATCCGATATCGCAGTAAAAAGCGGAAACATTTACCTTGGATTTGCAGATCGTTTTACAGGAACACTCATCATCACAGGAGAGATTTCAGACGTCATGTCTGCCCTGACAGAAGTGGTAACCTTTTTCAGAGATTCTCTGGGATATGTCGTTTGTGATATTACAAAGAGATAGGAAGTGTGACCATGACTCGTATAACAAAGGAAGAACTTCTGGAAAAGATTTTCAATGATGACTATGAGCATCTGAAAGGGAAAAAACTGCGCATGACACGTGTTCGTGTTCCCGGCAAAGAAGTTTGTCTGGCTCACATCATCAATACTTCCCAGACCCCTGTTTATCAGAATCTGGGATTGCATATCGGTGTACATGAGGGGGAGGATCACACCGGAGAATCCATTGGTCTGATCCGTTTTACCCCATGGGAAGCAGTTGTCGTTGCTGCGGATGTGGCAATGAAAAGCGCCGATGTAGAAATTGGATTTATGGATCGCTTCTGCGGTTCCCTCATTTTAACCGGCGGTCTGTCACAGGTACAGACTGCGGTGGAAGAAGTCGTTCGATTTTTTCATGAAGATCTGGGATTTCGCACCTGTGAGATCCATAAAAACTAAGAGGACCGGAGACATGACGATATGAAAAAATTATTTTTGATGGGAAGAAGTGAAGCCGGAAAGACTTCCCTGACACAGGCATTAAAAGGGGAAGAGCTTCACTATGAAAAAACACAATATACGATTACGGCGGATGATACCATTGACTCTCCGGGAGAATATGCGGAGTCAAAACAGTTCGGTGCCGGTCTTGCATGCTTTTCTTTTGAAGCGGACGTTGTCGGGATCGTTCAGGCAGCGGATGAACCATACAACCTGTTTAGTCCCTGTCTGCGCACGTTTATCCTGCGGCCGCTGATTGGCATCATTACCAAGACCGATTCCCCCTATGCCAATGTTCCTATGATAAAACAGTGGCTTTTAAATGCCGGCTGCGATCGTATTTTTCTTGTAAATAACGTGACCCGGGAGGGAATTGACGAATTGATGGAATACCTTGCCGAAGATCCGGTCAAGATTACCATGGAACAGGCAAAATTCAAACAGCATCTGGGGCTGAATGAATGGGATCCTCTGCCGGATGGCGTAGAATATCCGGATGGAATTTAAATAAACTTCAGTAAAACACAAAACGAGATGCATTTCCATATGATGCATCTCGTTTTTATGTTTTACAATCTATCCGGACTGTTCGCTTCCTACACTTCTTTCTGTCCTCTGAGCCGCTTATAATAGAATCGCAGCTTTCCGATCAGCCAGGTCAGATATCGCAGCACCGGCTCTGTCGCAATGGCAAATACCACAAACAGCATCACGCACTTCGTAGTCATCCCTGTAATCGCAAACAGATCATTGAGGAAAATGCTGCAGAACAGAAGTCCCACGATACATCCGCCAAGGATCACACTGCGCAGTACATTCATAGGTGCACTGATCGTGTACAGGATCATAAATCCTACAATGGATAACAGCATTGTTGCTGCTGTGGAAATATCAGCTGAACTCACTCCAAATGTCCGTCCGAATATGACCAGCGCCCCAACTGCCAGCACATCAGTCAGTGCCGCAGGAAGTGCTTTTAAGAATACGTTTGTAAGGAAATGCCCTTTGATTATATTCTTATTCGGCTCCAGTGCCAGGAAAAATGCCGGTACTCCGATCGTAAACATACTGATCAGTGAAATCTGCGACGGTTCCAGCGGATAGGTAAACATAAATACAAAGGATACCAGCGACAGCAGGAACGAGAAAATATTTTTTACAAGGAACAGACTGGCTGACCGCTGAATATTATTGACGACTCTTCTTCCCTCCAGTACCACTTCCGGCATACAGGAGAAATCCGATTCCAGCAGAACGAGCTGGGATGCCTGTGCCGCTGCATCACTTCCGGATGCCATAGCGATACTGCAGTCCGCATCTTTTAAGGCCAGCACATCGTTGACACCGTCTCCGGTCATGGCCACAGTCTTTCCTTCTTCCTTCAATATCTGCACAAATTTCCGCTTCTGGTTCGGAGTGACACGGCCAAATACTGCATTGTTCAGGACTGCTGCCCGCATCTCCTCTTCCGTATGAAGCGTGGACGCATCCACGTATCGTTCTGCGCCTGCGATTCCCGCCTCTTTTGCCACCTCTGACACGGTCAGGGGATTGTCCCCGGAAATAACTTTCACCTCCACACCCTGCTCCGCAAAATACGTAAAGGTCTCTTTCGCCTCCTGACGGATCGGGTTTGCTAACAGTACATAAGCCAGAGGCGTGACTGCTTCTTTCAAAGGCTTCCCATCCGGTTCTTCTTTTGCTGTTCCAAATACCAGAACGCGGGCTCCTTTGGACGCATGTGCACTGATTGCTTCCTCATAATTTTCATACTGTTCTTTGAGCACAAATTCCGGTGCTCCCAACACATAGGACGCCTCTTCAAACGTCACACTGCTGTACTTGGATGCGGAAGAAAATCCTGTCTTTGCCACAGCCTTCTTCCCGGATGCGATTTTAAAATACCGTTTCATTGCTTCCATGGTAATATTATCACTGCTCTGTGCAGCCGTAAAATCTCCCAGAAGCTCCGAAAGCGGGCGCAGCTCACCTTCCTCGTATTCCTTGGTCGGAATCACATCCTGCACTTCCATTGTATTTTCCGTGATCGTTCCGGTCTTGTCCACACACAGTACATTGACCCGGGCAAGCGTCTCAATACACTTCATGTCATGCAGCAATACTTTTTTCTGTGCCAGACGGATCGAACTTACTGCAAGCGCCACACTGGCAAGCAGATACAGCCCTTCCGGGATCATTCCGATCACAGCCGCGATCATGGACGTCACACTGGATCGAAACCCTTCGCCCTGAAATACAAATGCCTGAATAAACAAAATAATCCCGATTGGAATAATGGCAACGCCGACCCATTTGACCAGCTTGTCCAGAGAACGGATCATCTCCGACTGTTCTGTATTCTGCATAGCTTTTGCTTCCAGTGTCAGCCTGGAAATATAAGAATCCGCCCCCACTTTGTCAAGCCTTGCATGACACTGTCCGGATACAATAAAACTTCCAGACATCAGCTGATCGCCTTTTCGTTTTGTGATCTCATCCGATTCTCCGGTCAGAAGCGACTCATTGACCTGCACTTCTCCTGCACACACTTCGGCATCCGCACACACCTGATTTCCGGCTTCGAAGATTACGATATCATCTACCACAAGATCTTCTGCATTGATCTGACTCTTCTTTCCATCCCGTATCACCATTGCATGAGGTGCATTGAGCATCGTCAGATTATCCAGTACTTTTTTCGCCCTGGTCTCCTGAATGATCCCGATCAGAGTATTCAATACAATTACAGGTAAAAAGGTCAGATCTCGAAAGGAACCGACCAGGCAAAGCAGAACTGCCAGTACCAGAAAGATCAGGTTAAAATAGGTAAAGACATTTTCCTGAATGATCTCTTTTGTAGTCTTAGACGGCGGATCCACCGGCTGATTGGTCCACCCATGCATCCGATGCTCCTGCACCTGCTGCGCAGTCAGCCCCGTCTGATGATCCGGTCGGTATCTTGTGGTGGGAATCCGCTTCTCCAGTGTGATCTCCATCGTCTGCGTTTCGTCTATGCTTCGTTTTACTCTTCTTTCTCCACGCTTTTTCTGCCGCATTTTTCTCGCTTCCTTCCGTATGTCCAATCCTGATAGGATCTTTGTTTCGTATAATTGCTTACATTTTAACACACTGAATGCGTTTTTCCAGTAGATTCCAGAAAACTTTAGAAAATCTTCAAAAACTCTTCTTCTAAAACAGGAAAATCATGCAGATTCCTTGTCTTCTTCCTCCATTTCCCTTATAATAATACAAGTATTTCAAAGAAAAGGATGATAGTGGATTACTATGAAATTAAGAAGCAGACTTGCAATTACATGTGCAAAAGGGACAAGTGCCCTGATCAAAAAATTAAACCGCGGAAGCGGCGTTACCCTCCCCGGATATGTGGCAAGATTGATCGATCCCAATATTTTAAGCGTCATGGCTTCCCAAATCCGGGAGAAGACGATCGTTACCATGGGAACCAACGGGAAAACAACGACCAATGCCATTTTATACAAAGCATTGAAGGCCGAGGGAAAAACCGTGATCATCAACCGCACCGGAGCCAACATGCTCAACGGGATTATTTCGGCATTTGTTCTGGCCACAGACAAGCACGGACAGCTGAATGCGGATTATGCCTGCATTGAGGTCGATGAGATCGCATCTGTGGGAGTTCTCCCTCAGTTAAAACCGGACTGTGCGCTTTTGACAAATATTTCCAGAGATCAGCTGGACCGGTTCGGTGAAGTAGATATTACCTTTGACAAATTGAAAACAGCCGTCACCAGTGTCCCTGATACGACACTGATCATCAACTGCGATGATATTCTTTCCTATTCCCTGGCGGAAACAAGCGGCAATCCGTTTGTGACATACGGGATCAGCGAACAGATTTTTGATGACATCTCCCGCTCTGAGATCCGGGAAAGTATTTTCTGCCGAAAATGCGGAAAGAAACTGCAGTATGATTTCTTCCATTATGGACAGCTTGGAATTTATCACTGCCCGAACTGCGGATGGGAGCGCCCGGATCCTGATTTTACAGCCACACAGATCACGCTCAAAGACGAACTCTACGCCTTCGATATGGGAGATCTGCACCTGGATTCTACGGTACGGACACCTTACAATATTTACAACACCCTTGCTGCCTATACGGCACTGCATACTATGCATGCCCCGATGGCACATTTTAAAGAGATGGCAGAGTCTTTTGACTATGGAAACAACCGGGAAGAAATCCTGATGATCAACGGTGCCAGAGTACAGCTTCACCTGTCCAAAAACCCGATCGGATTCCAGCAGAAGATTTCTCTCGTCTTAAAAGATCCAAAACCAAAGGATATTATCATTCAGATCAATGATACCTACCAGGACGGAGAAGATGTTTCCTGGCTTTGGGATGTCGATTTCCAGTATCTTGCAGACAGCAATGCAGCTACCATCACAACGTGCGGAACCCGCAAGCATGATATGGGGCTTCGTCTCAAATATGAGGACATCGACTGTACTTCAACTGATGATATGCGCTCCCGTGTTGAAGAGCTGACCGAAAACGGAACGAAAAATCTCTACATCATTGTCAACTACTCCGGGCTTTACCGCACAAACCGAATGCTCAAAGAACTGGCGCAAAATACAAAGGAACAGAAAGGAGAACAGGCATGAAACTGACGATTGGACACTTATACCCCGACCTGTTGAATCTGTACGGAGACCGCGGAAATATCCAGTGTTTCCGAAAACGTCTCAACTGGCGCGGAATCGAGGCAGAAGTCATTCCCGTACTCTCCGGAGATAACATTGACTTTTCCAAATTGGATATCGTACTTCTGGGCGGAGGTTCTGACAGAGAACAAGAGCTCGTCTGCGGATATCTAAAAGAGATTCGCAAGGATTTCAAAGAATATGTAGAGGATAACGGCGTTGTGCTTGCCGTCTGCGGCGGCTATCAGCTGCTCGGCAAATATTATAAAACCGATAAAAAGATGATCGAAGGTCTTGGCATTCTGGATATCACGACCGAATGGGAACCGGAGCGTCTCATCCGCAACATTATCCTGAACAGTCCGCTGTTTGACACTCCTGTTGTAGGATTTGAAAACCATGGAGGCCGCACTTATATCGGAGATCACACTCCATTTGGAAAAGTATTTTTCGGACTGGGAAATACCGGAAAATCCGGTTATGAAGGCGTTGTATACAAGAATGTAATCGCAACCTACCTGCACGGACCTCTTCTTCCGAAGAATCCGCAGGTTTGTGACTATCTGTTAGAGCGGGCGCTGAAGCGCAAATACGGTGAAGAAATAACCCTCGCTCCACTTTCCGACGATCTGGAGAAAAAAGCAAACCGTTATATTGTAGACCGCTACAGTGATAAAAAATATGTATTAAAAGAGACGATCAAACGTCACACCTGAAAAGGGCAGAAAAAAGTCCCATTGGATCAAACTTTCCAATGGGACTTTTTCATTGCCTGTTTATTTATTTTTTCTGAACATCAGTTTGATTTTTTTCATCAGCTGAATGATCGGAAGATTTACAAGTGCCAGACCATATACGATCAGCAACTGTGTAAAGGTCAGTGTCTGTACTTTGAAGACTTCATCCAGTGCCGGAATCGTCATTACACAAGTGATCAATACCAGACCAAGCAGGAATGCTCCGATCAGATAAATATTGTTCCAGAATCTCTTGGAGAAAATTACCGGATAATCAGACTTACAGTTAAATCCGTGTACCAGCCTTGCTGTACACAATGTTCCAAATGCCATTGTGCTGGCAAGTACTGCGTTTCCGCCTTCTCCCGTCAGACCGATCATAAATCCGATCATTGTCGTGATTCCGATGCAAAGACCTTCTGTTCCGATCTTTGTCAGGAAATCTTTTGTCAGGATTGATTCATTCATCGGTCTCGGTTTTTCATCCATTACCTTTTTCGAATGCGGCTCCAGTCCAAGGGCAATAGCCGGAAGACTGTCTGTCAAAAGATTGATGAACAACAGATGTACCGGTGCAAATGGAACCGGAAGTCCTGCGATAGATGCATATAATACTGCCAGGATTGCTCCGAAGTTACCGGAGAGCAGGAACTGAATGGAATTCTTAATGTTCTGGTAAACATTTCTTCCGTTCTCTACTGCTTTGACGATTGTTGCAAAGTTATCATCTGTCAGTACCATAGAAGCAGCATCCTTTGATACTTCACTTCCTGTGATACCCATAGCAACTCCGATATCTGCCTGTTTGAGTGCCGGTGCATCATTGACACCGTCTCCTGTCATGGCTACGATATTTCCTTTTTCCTGCCATGCACGTACGATACGGATCTTATGCTCCGGTGAAACACGTGCGTAAACAGAAATACCTTCTACAAAGTTTTTCAGTTCCTCATCGGACATCGAATCGATCACTGCACCTTCACATGCTTCTGATTCATCTTCCAGAATTCCGATTCGTTTTGCAATCGCTGCCGCTGTCACTTTATGGTCACCTGTGATCATGATCGGACGAATACCCGCTCTCTTACATTCCGCAACCGCTGCCATAGATTCCTCTCTCGGCGGATCCATCATAGCGATCAGACCAAGGAATGTCAGATTGTTTTCATCTTCCAGAGACAACTCTTCTTCCGCAGATACTGCCTTGTAGGCGAATCCGAGAACACGAAGCCCTTCTCTTGAAAAGCTCTGATTCTGTGCTTCGATTTTCTCAATATCTTCCGGAGTAATGGCACGCACTTCATCTCCACACTGGATGCTTGCTGTACGTCCCATAATGACATCAACCGCACCTTTGACAACCATGATCGGTGTCTCATCAATCGTGTGCTTGGTAGACATCAGTTTTCTGTCACTGTCAAATGGATTTTCGCTCTCACGCGGATATTCTCCACGGATCTTCTGAATATCCAGACCAAGCTTGCTTCCCAGATTGATCAGGGCTGTCTCTGTCGGATCTCCGATCTCCACACCATCTACGTTCGTAGAATCATTACACAAAATACTGAAATACATCAGTTTTTCCTGCTCAGAATCTTTCACATCGATCTTATCTGCAGGAATCACTGTTTCATTGACATAATACTGCTCGACTGTCATCTTATTCTGAGTCAGGGTACCTGTTTTATCAGAACAGATAATAGAAACACTTCCCAGACCTTCCACTGCCTGCAGTTTTCGGATAATCGCATGTTCTTTTGCCATCTTCTGTGTACCGAAAGAAAGTACGATTGTTACGATAGAACTAAGTGCCTCCGGAATCGCTGCAACTGCAAGTGCAACTGCAAACAGGAACGCATCTCCGATATTACCACCGCGGAATACATTGATTCCAAATAAAATACCACAGAACACCAGAATGATGATGGAAAGTTTCTGTCCGAACTGATCCAGATTCACCTGCAGTGGCGTTTTCTTTTCAGATGTGGTCTTTAACAGACTTGCGATCTTACCGACCTCAGTCTCCATACCAATACCGGTTACTACAAAGGAACCTCTTCCGTATGTGACAAAGCTTCCGGAATATACCATATTCGTACGGTCTCCAAGCGGAACCTCGCCTTCAATGGCATCTGTCATTTTTTCTACACCAAGACTTTCTCCTGTCAGAGCACTCTCGTCTACTTTCAGACTGGCGCTC
Source organism: Mediterraneibacter gnavus ATCC 29149 (assembly GCF_008121495.1). Lineage (NCBI taxonomy): Bacteria > Bacillati > Bacillota > Clostridia > Lachnospirales > Lachnospiraceae > Mediterraneibacter > Mediterraneibacter gnavus. Next base: position 3,282,320 of record NZ_CP043051.1, read on the forward strand.
TCCAAAAGACGTCCGTCTGCAGGAATATAATCTCCCGCATCCAGCATAACGATATCTCCGACTGTTACTTCTGCAGATGGAATCGGAACAACACTTCCGTCACGCAATACTTTTGCCTCCGGTCCGGAGAGCTTTTTCAGACTGGCCAGCGACTGCTCTGCCTTCACGGTCTGTACCGTACCAAGAATCGCATTGATCGTGATTACGATCAGGATAACAATGGCACTCTCCGCATCTCCTAAAAATCCGGAGACGATCGCTGCAGCGATCAAAATGATCACAAGGAAATCTTTGTATTGCTCCAGAAAGATCTGAAGTGTGGTCTTTTTCTTCCCTTCTACCAGTTCGTTTGGTCCGAACTTCTCCTGATGTGCTTTTACTTCCGCAGCTGTCAACGGCTCTTGTTTTCCATTAATATCCTGTTTGACTTCTTCTGCAGAAAACTGATAATAGTTTTTCACATTCATTCCTCCATTTCTTTTATGCAATAAAAAAGAGACTTTTATTGCAAGTTATGTATGCAACAAAAGTCTCACCATTTAATCACGATACGGATGAACTTTTCCATCGTATTGACGACATCGTGCACGCCATAAGCGCTGGTTACTCCCTTTTATTTAAGAAAACTATAAAGCATTTTCCTTTTGTTGTCAACGATTTTTTCTGCAAACCATACTACATTCCCAGTTTTTCCTTGATTTTCCGCGCTTCCGGCGTATTGGCAACTCCGCCTTCTCCTGTCTCACGCAGAGAGACGTGCATACTCTCTCCGACCTCCTTCATCGCATCGATCACCTGATCCGGCGGAATCCTGCTGGTAATTCCCGCCAGTGCCATATCCGCAGATGATAAAGCATTGACAGCTCCGATCACATTTCTCTTTACACAGGGTACTTCCACAAGACCGGCTACCGGATCACACACCAGTCCCAACAGATTTTTCAGCGCCATGGCCGCTCCATGTGAGATCTGCTCTTCATCTCCACCCTGTAAAAACACGAGTGCGCCTGCTGCCATTGCAGATGCCGCTCCAATCTCCGCCTGACATCCACCTGCCGCTCCGGCAATAAATGCACGGGATGCGATCACCTGGCCGATACCGGCCGCGGTATACAATGCATGGATCACCTCATCTTCCGATACCCGTTCTTCTTCATAAAGGGGAACCAGTACAGCCGGCAGCACCCCGCATGCACCTGCTGTCGGTGCTGCCACGATCCGCTTCATACAGGCATTGGATTCTCCCATCTCCAATGCTCTTGCGATCACCTTTGAGACAAATGGACCGCACAGCGGCTCTTTACTCTGACGGTATTCCTCCATCTGCGCCCCCATCTTTCCGACCAGTCCGCTGGCAGAGACCTGTGTCCTGTCATACTGCTCACTCGCTGATTTCATCGCTGTCCACATCTGCTGCATCGACTGCATTGACTCCGTCTCTGTCACAGATCGATCTGCCATATCTTCTAAAAGGACCGCTCTCCAAAACAAAACGTTCTTCTCCCGGCAGGATTTTTGAATCTCCTCTAATGAATGAAATGCCATCCGCTATACCCCCTCTGTCTCAATGTAAGTCACTTTGCTGATACCGTTTAAACGTTCCAGATCCCGAATCGTGTCCGGTTCTACAGGCTGATCCGTTTCAATCACCATAACCGCATAACCGCCCCGCTTGTCCCTGTGAAGCTGAAGTGTGGCAATATTGACTTTCTTTCCATATAATACAGAAGTCACCTCTGCCACTTGTCCCGGGCTATCTTCGTTTCTTATGATCAATGTCGGACAGGCGCCTGTACAGTTTACGGTGATTTCATCCAGTTCATTGAGCATAATTCTCCCGCCGCCAAGAGATGATGCCTGCACCACGATCGTCTTTCCGTCAACTCCTTCTACATCCAAAAGCGCTGTATTTGGATGCGCTTCTTTAATCTGTGTATTGTATATTTCAAACTCCAGTCCTTCCTGTTTTGCAACAGAAAAACTATCCGGAATCCGCATATCATCTGGTTTCATCCCCAAAAGTCCTGCTACCAGAGCACGATCTGTTCCGTGTCCTCTCCCTGTTGCCGCAAAAGAACCGCTCAATCCGATCCTTGCTTTTTTCGGTTGGCTCCCCAGCAGCTTTCTTGTAATATAGCCGATCCTTGCTGCTCCCGCAGTATGGGAACTGGATGGTCCTACCATAACCGGTCCGAGAATATCAAATATATTCATCTTTCGTTCTCCTTCTTCTCTTGTCTATTATTGTAGTATAGCAAGTTTTTGTCAAAATATCCATTCCAATCTGCCAGCATGATACATAATCTTTCGTGCTCTTCCTGCAGCAATTTTCTTCCATGTTCTGTGATCACATAAGACTTTCTTCTTCCTTCTTCTTTTGTCCTGAAAATAATCTGATTTTCCTCAAATTTAGACAGCATTGTATACAGCGTTCCCGGACCAACCTTCACTCTTCCGCCGGAAATTTTTTGCACCTTTTCCATAATGTCCACTCCACAGCATTCTTCGGATAACGCGATCAAAATATAATACATCGGCTCTGTCAGTGTCTGAAACTGCTCTCTTGCCATAGTCCACACCCTTCTTTATTCTTTCAATTTCAGTCGTTCTTCCACAACCTGAATCTGTTCTTTTGTCAGAGGTTCTTCCACTGAAAGACGTAAAATTTTCTGACCATAACAGATGTAGTAAATTCCGGAAATGAAAAATGCCATCCAGATGCTGCCATTTCCTTTAGATATTCTGCAAATGCATCACATTCCAGATATCCAAAACTACGAAACACTCTTTTCTTTGTTCTCATGAGATTTCCTCCTCCCAAAAAGAAATATCGAGTATCGATAATTTATACATTCATTATATTATCGATACTCGATATTGTCAATTTATTTCAGAAACTCATTTGCAAACATCGCCAGTGCATTCTCATCCCGACTGTTTCCGATTCCGTGGGTATCCACAAATTCTTCCGCTCTTCTGGCATCCTCATGCGTAAAACGATATACTTTTCCACCATTCTTTTTCCATGTTTTTTCGATCACATCCTGATACTCCTGTTCCTGATACCATTTGGAGTCTACATGAAGTCCTCCGTTTTTACTGTATGCTTCTTTTTCGTCCTCTGTCAGAGCGTCTGCATCCACATTCTCATTGATCCGATAATATTTTTCACTGATAAAACGAACATTCTGTTTATGCGGTGCTTTTAAAATTTCTCCATCTTTGACAACATACACAGTAAACGGCCGAACCGTTTCTTTTCCTTTGCCATCCGGACCCATGCTGTCCTGAACATGCCAATTCAACACGATATACCCTGAATCCGTAAATTTTTGAAATTCCTCCGGATGAAAATCGAGCAGTTTCAATTTTTCAGAAAGATCTCCTTCTTCCGTGTCATTGGCTTTTACTTTTCCTTCTAATATTGCCTGAGTCTTTAACACTTCTTCCGTAATTGCACCCTGCTGTGCCTCTTGAAGAGTAAAATAGCGATCCTGTGCTTCAATCACCGGAAATTCATTATATTTGATCTTAACGCTGCAGGACTCTTCTGTAATATTTCCAATGCTGTCCGTAACCTGATATACGACTTTATGTGTGACCGGGCTGTCTTTTTTATCCAGCTGCAAAAACCACGTATCCAGAAGTTCTTCTGATGACATTCCGTCTTTCCATGTTTTCACCTCTTTATCCGCTTTTCCATCTTCTGTCAGTCTGCCGGGCGCATATTCAATCTGAACGATCTTAATCTGTGCAGTTAATTCCCCATCTTCCCGATCCGTACTCTGAACATCTTTCAACAGATCCTCCTTTTTTACGGTCTCTCCTTCAAAGTACTCTTTATCCGGTGCTGAAATCTCCGGAGCCCGGTCCCAGATTGCATACAATGCCACTTTTGCCATTTCCCTGCTCTCCCCGGTTTCGGTTCTCTGACTGGCAGCAATCTTTCGAAGTTCTTCATAAGAAATTCTGTTTTCGCGATTTTCCTGAAATGCCGCTTCTTTTGCGCCCACATCCGCACGCTGATCCCAGCCTGCAAATGTATGTCTGTTCCTCTTATAATCTGTATAGCCTTTATTTTTCTGAATCCGATATCCGTTTTGGAGACAATCCTCATAAGAAACAATTTCCGACTTTTCCTGTCCTTCTTCTGCGTGATTTCCCAGATAACGGATCGATACCCGGTCCTCCCAGATTGCATACAGCGTCAGATCCTGATTTTTCTCAGCAGGAAGATTTTCTCCCGGCTGATACTGTCCCTCTTTCGCCGTCTGATTTTCATTCCATCCCAGAAACGGTACGTCCAGCCATTTTGGAATCTGTTCCGAAACCGCTGCTTTCTCATACCAGTATTTGACAGACGGTTCCGGCATCTGTTCCACCTGTGCTTTCGTGTTTTTATCATACTGCACCGTATATTCACTGCTGATCGTAACTGCTTCTTTTAAAGTACCTGCACGCCGATCCTGATAATCTCCCGGGCGTAGGCAATATCTGCTTTGTGGTGTCAGCAAAAACCGCTCCCATTCCATACTTCCTGTACGGTTTCCATAACTTACCTTTACGACCATTCTGCCATTCTCATATCGGTCCGGTGTAACTCTTGCCGCAGGAACAGACTGAAGCTTTTGCATTACCTCAATGTATTTTTCAGCTGGCAGATATACGTCATTCCCTTCATCTACCAATGCCGGACCACTCATCTGGTAAATTCCATCCTGATAAACACCGGAACCGATCTCTGCCGTATTCGCGGAAAAATTTCCCCCTTCCTGTTTCACGGTTCCACTCTGATTGTAGATTCCTCCGCCCCGGTTTTGTGCACGATTTCCATAAAAACTGCCGTCTTTCAAAAGAATCTCCCCATCCTTTAAATAAATGGCACCTCCCCGATCTGCCTGATTCTCACAAATCGTTCCGCTATTCCATATAATCGTTCCTCCATTGAGAAAGATACCTCCACCGTTTCCTTTCTGTCCGCACTGTTCCGTATTCGCTTCTTTTGCATTGTTTCTTGCCAGAGTCGTATTATTAACCACCGTGCGCCCTTTACTCATCGTTGCAATTCCATGGACGCCATTCTCATAGCTGCATCCATTCACACTTGCTTCTACATTGGAATTGCAAAATCCGGTACTGAACCATCCTGAGTAGAGATCTCCCACATTCGGATGCTGTGAAGTACTTTGCCATCCATGATACCTCTCATTGGACACATTTACCTGAAACGCAGAAGCTGCAACCGAAGTACCCTGACTGAAGCTTTCCCCGATATAACAGTTCTGAAACGTATTTCCCTGAATCCGTGCACTTATCGGTCCGGTATATGGAGCTTCATCACTTCGGATTCCGCCAATCCCGATCCGGCAGTTTTTAAATACATTGTTCTGAATCTCGGCACGGATATTGGCCCTATGTATAGAAAAGTGAACCGCTCCGATATCCGCAATCCCATCAAACACAGAATTTTGCACGCGAAAACTGATTTCTGTCGGCGTGAATGCAGAACTTGCCTCTGTAACAACTCCCACTCCATTGTCGCAATTTTGAAATTTACACTGATCCACTGTTACAGAACCATATTCTCCGTGAATCATCCATCTTGACAGCTGATCTCCATTTTGAAAAACGCAATTTTCAAATGTCACAGAACTTCCCTTATTTGCACAAATGGCACCACAATACAAATTATCCGAATCCGGAACGGAAGTCCCACTTAAATCAAATGTCAATGGATCGCTTCCTTTACTTCCGATCGCAACACTTGATTTTGTAAATGCCAGCCTGTGCCGGTCCGGCATCCTGACCGTTCTCGGACCGCCCTCGGGCAAAATCCGGACATTCTGAAACTTTCTCGTTCTGGTCTTTTCCACATATACAAAACTATCCTTCATCGTATGACTCTGTACAATATAAATCGTTTCATTATCCTTTACTGCATGCAAAGCCGCCGAAAGATCCTCATAGTATGTATTTCCAATCCGGCAGGCGCCTTCTGCTTTCTGCTCTTTGGACACGTTGTCCGGCAATGTTTCTTCTTTTTCAACAGGCTCTTCTTTGTCGTCTGCTCTGCTGTTTCGGATTTCTTCCAGGCATGCTTCCACTGAAAAAGACACCTGTGTCTGCAAAAACTCTCCATATCGCTGCAGACTGTCCACCCGGCTTTCTTTTCCATCAATCACATAAGATTGCCCGTTTTCCGGAAGCATTTTTATAAGCGCTTCCGTAAGGCTTTGCTTTTCTTCCTCACTGATCAGTGCTTCCTCCCGGCTTTTCCATTCCTCAACCACTTCCAGATACATTTTGGTATCCCACGCAGCCCTTTCTTTTCCAATGTGTTCTTTGATCATCAGATAAGGTAAAATTTCCTGCAGCTGATAAAGCTCTCCCAGAGAAAGTGCCCCCACAAACTGTATACGCTCTTTCATCTGACTCAAATATGTATAAGGCTGCTCCGAAGCGATCAGTATTTCCATGTTACTTTTTTCTTCTTTCTGTATCTTTGTTTCCCATCCGGCATCCGGCTCCTCGGCAGCCCATACCTGCAAACCGCCAAACAACAGGGAAAATACAGTCAAACCTGCTGCCAGATATCTCCGATTCTTTCTTCTTATATTCACACCTCCATTTCTTTTCCTACTGCTGTCAGACAACTGTCGGCGGAGCGCGAATGCCATCATTCTCCTCCATCTGCTCCCTCCTTTCGGGTACAAAAATAAAACAGACGTTTCGTCTATCTCTCCTGTATACTTCTTGCTATAACTGGAATACATTTTACTGATGTGATGAAAACCATCACTTCTGAATCATATAAAACGATGAATCTGTACTTCAGATTCCATGAATTTTTAGAACTCAGAAACCAGATCTGTCTCTAAGTGATATGGATTATAACACCTGTTCTGAAAAAAAGCAAGCAGAATACACAAAATGAGCAGACGAATACTGCCGCCTGCTCATTTCACATATTTGCTTTAGAGATTATTTTTGTATGATTTGTAATATCGTTTATACAATTCCCTGCGCGGTCATTGCTTCTACAACCTTCTCAAATCCTGCGATATTGGCACCAACTACATAGTTTCCTTTCGCGCCATATTTCTCAGCAGCATCTGCCATATTGTGGCAAATATTTACCATGATCTGCTGTAATTTTCCGTCTACCTCTTCGAATGTCCAGCTTAAACGCTCGCTGTTCTGAGACATCTCCAGAGCAGATGTCGCAACACCACCGGCATTCGCTGCTTTACCAGGTGCAAACAGAACTCCGTTTTCCTGCAGGTATTCTGTAGCTTCCATTGTGGTCGGCATATTTGCACCCTCTGCAACCGCAATACATCCGTTTGCAACCAGTGCTTTTGCGTCTTCCAGATGAAGTTCATTCTGTGTTGCACACGGAAGTGCGATGTCCACTTTTACGCTCCATACGCCTCTTCCTTCATGGTACTCTGCGTTTGGACGATAATTTTTATATTCTGTAAGTCTTGCACGTTTTACTTCTTTGATCTCTTTGAGTGCCGCCAGATCGATACCTTCCGGATCATATACCCATCCTGTAGAATCGCTGACTGTCACAACTTTTGCTCCGAGCTGCTGTGCCTTCTCTGTCGCATAGATCGCAACATTTCCGGAACCGGAAACTGCAACTGTTTTTCCTGCCAGTTCGATTCCGTTTAATTTCAGCATCTCCTGTGTCAGATAGAGAAGTCCGTATCCTGTTGCCTCTGTACGTGCCAGAGATCCTCCGTAAGTAAGCCCTTTTCCTGTCAGGACCCCTTCAAATACTCCGCGGATTCTCTTATACTGACCGAACATGTATCCGATCTCTCTTGCTCCTGTACCGATATCTCCTGCCGGAACATCTGTATCAGCGCCGATATATTTGCATAACTCTGTCATAAAGCTCTGGCAGAATGCCATGATCTCTCTGTCTGATTTTCCTTTCGGATCAAAATCAGAACCACCTTTTCCTCCACCGATCGGAAGTCCTGTCAGAGAGTTCTTGAAAATCTGCTCAAATCCAAGGAATTTGATGATTCCGAGGTTTACAGAAGGATGAAGTCTCAGACCTCCTTTGTAAGGTCCGATCGCACTGTTGAACTGTACACGGTATCCTGTGTTAACATGTACCTGTCCGTTGTCGTCAACCCATGGCACACGGAATTTGAACTGTCTTTCCGGCTCAACAAGTCTTTCCAGAAGTGCATCTTTACGGAACTTCTCCTCATTTGCTTCTACTACTACTCGCAGGGATTCCAGTACTTCTTTGACTGCCTGGTGAAATTCCGGCTCTGCAGGATTTTTCTTTACAACTAAATCAATTACTTCATCAACGTATGACATCATTATTACCTCCTGAAAATAGAAATACCCAAATAGATAAATTGCATCCGGGTTTTACAAGACATCTTGTCCTTTTTCTATATTATAGTGATATTTCCCAATTGTCAAGAATTTCTTGCATCAAATTTCATTGTTTTAGCACTTTGTCTCGGTAAAGTTTTTGAAATTTTAGATTTGAAATCCTGCATTTTTCTCCTTTATTGCATAATTCGTATACTCATAATCTCCCCTGCATGAACAACTGCCTCTGCAATCTTTAATTCACATTAAAAATAGAGTGTCTTACGACACTCTATTTATCTGCACATATTAGTTATATTTACGTTTTCTAGCAGCTTCAGATTTTTTCTTACGTCTTACGCTTGGTTTTTCGTAATGTTCTCTTTTACGAATCTCCTGCTGGATTCCAGCTTTTGCGCAATTTCTTTTAAATCTGCGTAAAGCGCTGTCTAACGTCTCGTTTTCTTTTACGATTACATTTGACATAGTCTCACACCTAACCTCCCCTCCAGCCTGGTATTGTGCATCATACGACTGTTCGGGTATTTTTATTGCACTACAAAGAATTATAACATATTTTCCGGAAACGTCAACTGATTTTTTTCATTTTTTTAAGAAAGTTGTCCTTCCAGTGCTTCTGCTGCTTTTTTCAGTGCTTCCTGGATTCCTGCCGGGTTCTTTCCACCAGCCTGCGCCATATTCGGGCGACCGCCGCCGCCACCGCCAACAAGACCTGCAATGGCTTTTACAAGGTTACCTGCATGAGCACCCTGTTTCATTGCCGCATCTGTCGCAGTTACCATCAGGCTGACTTTTCCATCATTTCCGGATGCCAGAACAACAACACCTTCTCCGAGTTTTTCTTTGAGCTGATCTCCAAGATCACGAAGCCCGTTCATATCGACTCCATCCACCTCTGCTGCAAGAAGTTTCACACCTTTGATCTCCTGTACCTGATCCATGACATCTCCCATGGCATCCTGTGCCAGTTTGCTCTTCAAGCTTTCCACTTCACTGTGCAGCGCCTTGTTTTCTGCTGTCAGATGCGCAATCTTCTCAGCCAGATTATCTGGTGTCGCTTTCAGTACTTTTGCAGCTTCATTCAGTTTCTTTTCCAGATTGTCATAGTAACGGATCAATCCCTTGGATGTCAGTGCCTCGATTCTTCTCACACCGGCAGCAACTCCCGATTCAGAAAGAATCTTGAACGCCATGATCTCATTTGTATTCTTTACGTGAGTTCCTCCACAGAATTCAATAGAGTAGTCTCCCATATTGACAACTCGTACCACATCTCCGTATTTTTCACCAAACAGGGCCTGTGCTCCTGTCTTTCTTGCCTCTTCGATCGGCATGTTTTCTACTTTTACAGGAAGTCCTGCCACAATCTGCTCATTCACGATTTCTTCCACTTTCTGCAGTTCTTCCGCTGTCATGGCAGAGAAATGAGAAAAGTCGAAGCGAAGTCTGTCTTCGTTCACGCTGGATCCTGCCTGCTCTACGTGTGTTCCAAGAACGGTTCTCAACGCTTTCTGAAGCAGGTGTGTCGCACTGTGGTTTCTTGCAGACAATGCACGTTTTTCAGCATCTACACACAATTCTGCCTGATCCCCTGTTTTGATCATTCCTTTGATGACCACTCCTACATGACCGATCTTTCCACCTAAAAGTTTTACTGTATCTTCTACTTTGAATTCACCTTCTGCTGTACGGATGATTCCTGTGTCTGCCTCCTGTCCGCCGCTTGTTGCATAGAATGGAGTCTCTTCTGCAAATACAGTACCTCTCTGTCCGTCAGAAAGCGCTTCTACGATTTCTGTGTCAGAAGTCAGAACCGTAATCGGAGACTTCCATGCCAGATTCTCATAGCCTACAAATGTACTTGTGATACTTGGATCAATGGATTCGTAAACCGTCACATCCGCTCCCATATAGTTCGTCTCTCCGCGGGCTGCACGGGCAGTCTTTCTCTGAACTTCCATGGATGCGTGGAATCCCTCTTCATCCACCTGCATTCCTTTTTCTTCCAGGATCTCTTTTGTCAGATCAATCGGGAATCCATATGTGTCATACAGCTTGAACGCATCTGCGCCAGACAGAGTTGTTGTCTGCTCTGCTTCCATTTTCGCTGTCATTTCCGCAAGAATACCAAGTCCCTGATCGATCGTCTTGTTAAACTGATCTTCCTCTTTTGCAATGACTTTTAAAATAAAGTCTTTCTTTTCTTCCAGTTCCGGATATCCGTCTTTTGATCCTTCGATGACGGTCTGTGCCAGTTCCGGAATAAAGCTTCCCTCGATTCCGAGCAGTCTTCCGTGGCGGCATGCACGTCTTAACAAACGGCGGAGCACATATCCTCTTCCTTCATTGGACGGCATAATTCCATCAGAAATCATAAAGGTCACAGAACGTGTATGGTCTGTGATGACACGGATGGAAATATCAGCCTGTGCATCTTTTCCATACTCTGTATCAGCAAGACGGCAAATGTGATCACGCAGTGCCTTGAGTGTATCCACATCAAAGATCGAATCCACATCCTGTACAACAGATGCCAGACGTTCCAGTCCCATTCCGGTATCAATATTTTTCTGCTCCAGTTCGGAATAATGTCCATGTCCGTCATTATCAAACTGTGTAAATACGTTGTTCCAGATTTCCATGTAACGGTCGCATTCACAACCTACCGTACAATCCGGGCTGCCGCATCCGTATTTTTCCCCTCTGTCATAATAGATCTCGGAACAAGGACCGCATGGGCCGGAACCATGCTCCCAGAAATTGTCTGCTTTTCCAAAACGGAAAATACGCTCTGCCGGGATCCCCATTTTCTTATTCCAGATTTCGAATGCCTCTTCATCTTCTTCGTATATGGACGGATACAATCTGTCTGGATCCAGACCTACTACCTCCGTCAAAAATTCCCAGGACCATTCGATTGCTTCATTCTTAAAGTAATCTCCAAACGAGAAGTTTCCAAGCATCTCAAAGAATGTACCATGACGTGCTGTCTTTCCTACATTCTCGATATCTCCTGTACGGATACATTTCTGGCAGGTTGTCACTCTGCGTCTCGGCGGGATCTCCTGTCCTGTAAAATATGGTTTTAACGGAGCCATCCCCGAGTTGATCAGAAGAAGACTCTTATCATTGTGTGGCACCAAAGAAAAACTCTTCATTGCCAGATGTCCCTTGCTTTCAAAGAACTCCAAAAACATTTTTCTTAATTGGTTTACTCCATATGGCTGCATACCTTATCCTCCGGTTTCATTCGCTAATCTCACAAAAAGGGGCTGCCGCAAGACATTCGTTTTGCAGCAGACCCACGTCTAATTTATCATACCACAGCTTATTTTTTTTGTAAATCCTATTCTAGCTCAATTTCTTCCAGCTCTTTCGGCGGAATCAGCGTAGTTGAATTCTTTACATAAGCTGCCAGATCCTTTTTCGCCTTCAATACCGGAATATTCGTTCCTGCTCCTGCAATACATCCTCCGGGACATCCCATCCCCTCAATCAGGCAGCCGTTAAGTCTTCCGGCTTTGGCAAGCGTCAGTGTCTTTTTGCACTCGGCAAGCCCTTCTGCATGCTCAATGCTGACTTCCACATCCGGATAGTATTCATTGATACACTTTTCAATCGCTTCTGCTACTCCGCCTGCACAGGCATATCCTCTTCCGGCACCTGTCGCATCGTGGAAAGAGGACTCTGCTTCATACTGGGAAAGATCAATCTCTTTGGCATCAAACATCGCCTGCAGTTCTTCAAAAGTAACTACAAAATCCACATCACTTCGAACACTTCTTCTGGAAGCCTCCAGCTTTTTCGCCGCACATGGTCCGATAAAGACTACTTTGGCATTCGGATGCTCTTTTTTAATACTTCTCGCTGTTGCCACCATTGGTGTCAGTTCCTGTGAAATCTGATCGATCAGATCCGGGAAGAATTTCTTCGCCAGCATTGCCCAGGAAGGACAGCAGGAAGTCAGAAGGAACGGCAGCTCTCCGGTCACGACTTTTTCTACATAATGATGCGCCTCGGCAACTGCACCGATATCTGCTCCCAGCGCCACCTCATGCACGCCTTTGAATCCCAATTCAATCAATGCCGCCTTGATATTTCTTGGATTAATATTCTCTCCAAACTGCCCGACAAATGCCGGTGCAATCTCCGCAATGATCTCGCTTCCCTCTTCCTGTAGTGCTCTTGTGAGCTGGAAAATCTGGGACTTATCCGAAATCGCTCCAAACGGACAACTCACCATACACATTCCGCAGGACACACATTTTTCTGTGTCAATATAGGCACGGCCGTATTTGTCAGAAACAATCGCTCCCACACCACAGGCATTTTTACATGGGCGCTCTTTTTTCGCGATCGCATCATACGGACAGACTGCCTTACATTTTCCGCATTTGATGCATTTTTCCTGATCAATATAGGATTTTCCGTTGACCATGGAAATGGCACCCTTCGGACAGACCTCACTGCACGGATGTGCAAGACACCCCTTGCACATATTGCTGACTTCATATTTGTTCTCCTCACAGCTTTCACAGGCAGACGGAATCACCTGCATCAGCGGCGGCTCATAATATTTTTCGGAAATATTACTTTCCTGCACTCCCGCCGTCAGATGTACCGGCTTGTCTTCCGGGCGCAGGGAAAGTCCCATCGCAAGACGAAGTCGCTCCCGAACGATCGCACGGGAACGATACGTACTCTCTCTGTACTTTACCGTGTCATCATTGACAATCTCATACGGAATGGCTTCCATATCTTCCAGCAGGGTCTCTGAATTTGCTTCAAATCCAAGCTTTGCCACTTCCTTGAACACACGTCTGCGAATTGCTCTCACCTGGGTATCCAGGCCTCTCATATTGGACATTTTGATTTCCTCCTTTGTCTGTGACTTTTTATTGCTGCAGCAGTCCTTGTGCGTAATACACGGACTGCATTGCATCTTTTCCATAAAAATCTGCACCGATCATATCTGCATATTCCTGATTTAGGACAGCGCCTCCTACCATTACTTTGCACCACGGTGCTTTTTCTCTGAGCTGGCGGATCGTCTCCTCCATACTGACAACAGTCGTGGTCATCAGCGCACTCAATCCCACAAGCCGAATCTGCTGTGCAACAACAGTATCTACAATGGTCTCCGGCGGCACATCTTTTCCAAGATCCACTACCTCAAAACTGTAATTCTCCAGAAGAACTTTTACAATATTCTTGCCAATATCGTGAATATCGCCTTTGACTGTCGCAAGCACGATTTTTTCTTTTTTCTCCTGCACGTCTCCACTGTTCTCCAGCCCTTCTTTTAAAACTGCAAATGCTGTTTTTGCAGCCTCTGCGCTCATCAGAAGCTGAGGCAAAAAGACCGTTCCTTTTTCAAATCCCTTTCCCACGGTATCCAGCGCGGGAATCAAGTGTTCATTGATGATATCCAACGGCTTTTTCTCCTGCATCAGCACATTTGTAATCTGATGTGCTTCCTCTTTTAAGCCTTTTTCAATCGCAGCCTGCAGTGTCATCATCCCCCCTGCTGTCCGCCCTGCGCCGGTTGTAATACTTCCGGGCGCAGAAGCGAACTCTACATTAGCACTTCCGTAGCGTCCAATGTAATTTTCACAGTTCGGATCCAGATTCATCAGTACATGATACGCATAATAGGAACGCATCATATCTTCCGATGCAGGATTGATGATGCCGGCGCTTAATCCCTGGAACATGGCCATCGTATAAAAATTCGCATTGATGATCGGTCTTCCCGGCAGTCCAAATGAAATATTGGAAACACCAAGAACCGTATTCACACCAAGATCATACCGGACTCTGTGCAGTGCTTCCAGAGTAATCTTTGCCCCTTCCGGTTCTGAGCTGACGGTCATGGCAAGTACATCGATCACAAGATCTTTCTTGTCAATGCCATACTTTGCCGCCTCACGGATGATCTTCTCTGCGATTGCCACACGGCCGTCTGCCGTTTCTGGAATCCCGTCTTCATCCAGCGTCAGACCGATCACTACACCGCCGTATTTTTGGATCAGCGGGAATACCGCATCCATGGATTCCTGTTTTCCACTGACTGAATTCACCATCGATTTTCCATTGTAGATCCGCATTGCCTGTTCCATCGCCTGAATATCCACGGTATCGATCTGCAGCGGAAGACTGGTCACACTCTGAAGCTCTGTAATGACTTCTTTCATCATCGATACTTCATCAATATCCGGCAATCCTACATTCACATCCAGAATATGCGCTCCATTATCCTGCTGCATGATCCCTTCTTTGAGGATATAATCCAGATCATGATCTTTGAGCGCCTGTTTGAACTTCTTCTTTCCCGTCGGATTGATCCGTTCTCCGATGATCCTGGATCCCGTACCAAGCATCACTGCCTGTCCGTAAGAAGATACGATCGTATGAACTTTTTTCTCCGGTGTTTTGATCAAAAGATCCTTACACTGTGCGATCATTGCCCGGATGTGATCCGGTGTCGTACCACAGCATCCGCCGATCACACAGGCTCCTGTTTCTACGATCATTTCCATCGTCTTTGCAAACTGCTCCGGCTCTACATCATAATAAGTCTCACCATCTCGCTGTTTCGGAAGTCCTGCATTTGGCTTGACAATCACCGGAAGAGACGTATATTCCAAAATCTCATGCAGGATCGGCATCATCTGCTCAGGTCCCATCCCGCAGTTGATCCCCAGTGCATCCACGCGCAGTCCTTCCAGAAGTGCAACTACAGAAGGTACATCCGCTCCGGTGAGCAGCTTTCCTCTCTCATCAAAAATAGTCGTCACAAACACCGGAAGGGTTGTATTCTCTTTCGCTGCAAGTACCGCTGCCTTCAATTCATAGGTGTCACTCATCGTCTCGATATGGATCAGATCTGCTCCGGCCTGTTCTCCATAGATCATCACTTCCTTGAAAGCTTCATAAGCGGTCTCAAATTCCAGATCCCCCATGGGCTTTAACAGCTTTCCGGTAGGGCCGATATCCAACGCGGTATACACTTCCCGGTTGTCTCTCACCCCCTGTTTCGCCGCTTCCTTCACATGAGAAACCGCAGAGAAAATAATCTCTTTTAAGGAACAGCTCTCATCGTGAAACTTCAACGCATTTGCTCCGAATGTATTGGTCAGGACAATATCACTTCCGGCTTCAAAATAACTGCGGTGAATCTGACGCACTGCCTCTGCATGCGTCAGATTCCAAGTCTCCGGCAATTCTCCGGGAAGAAGCCCCTTTGCCTGAAGCAAGGTTCCCATCCCACCGTCAAAAAATAAAAGTTCTTTTCCCAAGCGTTCTAAAATCATATCGTATCCCTTCTATATTCACAGTCCTTTTTTTCACAAATCTCGCAGCCCTGTATCGGACACCGCTCTTTGATACGGCTCATTCCGATCACTGCTGTCACCGATTTTGTCGGAGTCATCATAAAACTGTCCGTCATGGTCAGTCCGATCGTTTTTGCGCAGTCTAACATCTGCATCAATGGCTTCTGATACTGAATATCAAAATCTCCATATCCCGGACTGAATCTCGGACGCAGATACCAGCCTTCTTTTTCCTGCTGCTTCGCAATTTCTCTCTGACACGCATCACAGTATTCCTCCAGCATGGCCGCTGCGCAGGCCTGAAGCACCACTGCTTTTGCCATGTCTGTCAGAGATGCCCGCGTAATCAGCCGGTCTGCTCCTGTTCCCAGTGTCGCTCCAAAGAGAATCAGCTTCTCACATTGTTTTAAATTTCTGCCCAGACTTCTGCTCTTCATCCGGATATTTCCAATCTGAAAGCACTCCTCGCTCTGATGCTGTAAATCAAAAATACGGCAGATGGATTTTGGACTTACTGCAGATCTCAGACCCTCAAAAGAGTCTTTGATCAAAGCAAGTATCTGTTCATCTACCGCATTCCTTCCATAGCCCAGATAACGGATAGCTTCTTTTGTCATTCTATCCATTACTCCGTCTCCTAACACTGAATGATTTCTGAAATATTATGCATGATAGCTGCTGCCACTTCCGGTCTGTTCATCGAATAAATGTGGATATTCTTCACTCCGTTTGCCAGCAGGTCAATGATCTGGTCGGTAGCGTATGCAATTCCTGCCTGTTCCATCGCCTTCGGCGAATCCCCGAACCGATCCAGGATTGCCTGAAATCTCCTTGGAAATACGGTTCCGGACAACTCACAGCTTCGTTTCATCTGTCTTGCGCTTGTGATCGGCATGATCCCCGGCAATACCGGAACAGTGATTCCTGCTTCACGAATACGGTACAGGAAATTATAGTGGATATCATTGTCAAAAAACATCTGTGTTGTCAGAAAATCCACACCACTGTCTACCTTTTGTTTCAGATACTTGATATCATCTTCTTTATGCTCATTCTCCACATGCCCTTCCGGATAACACGCAGCTCCGATACAGAAATCTCCATGTCTGCGGATCTCTTCTACGAGTTGATAGGCATAATGAAAACGATCCTCGCTCGGAAATACCATATCTTCTGAAATATCACCCCGCAATGCCAGAATGTTCTCAATCCCCTGTTCTTTCAGGCTGGCAATAACGCTGCGCACCTCATCTTTTGTGGAAGAAGCACACGTCAGATGTGCCAGGCTTTCTACGTGCAGATCATGTTTGATATAGGATGCGATCTTTGCTGTGTTTTTGCTGGTACCGCCGCCTGCCCCGTAAGTCACACTGATAAATTCCGGCTTTAAGCCTGCCATTTCTTCTGCTGCCCGAATTACTTTGTCATATCCCGCATCTGTCTTTGGCGGAAAAATCTCAAAGGAAATATGTATCCCGTCTTCTCTGAGTCTGTCAATAATCTTCATGCATTTTTCTCCTGTGTATATTTTGTCTATTCTCCAATAAGCTCTTTGTACAATGTCTCGTACTGTTTTGCAGAATTCTTCCATGAGAAATCCTGTTCCATCGCACGCTCTACAATCTTATTCCAGTCCCGCTTTTTGTCATAATAAATATGCTCTGCATACCGGATCGTGCCAAGCATCTCATGCGCGTTGTAATTGGAAAAGCTGAATCCCGTACCTGTCTTCTCGAACTCATTGTAAGGCTCTACCGTATCCTTGAGCCCGCCTGTCTCCCGCACGATCGGAAGCGTGCCGTAACGCAGACTCATCAGCTGGCTCAATCCACATGGTTCAAACAGAGACGGCATCAGAAATGCATCTGCAGATGCATAGATCTTATGCGACATATCCTCTGAATAGAAAATATTGGCCGATACTTTATTCGAATATTTCCATGCAAAATGGCGGAACATATTCTCATATTTTGCTTCCCCGGTTCCCAGTACTACAATCTGTACTGCATCCTGGCAGAGCTCATCCATCACATAATCAATCAGATCAAATCCCTTCTGATCGGTCAGTCTGGACACAATACCGAGCATCATCACCTTCGGATCCTTGTCCAGTCCAAGCTCCTCCTGCAGAGACAGCTTGTTGGAAACCTTGTTCTTGCGGAATGTATCGACCGTAAAACGTTTTGCGATCCGTGTATCCTTAAATGGACAGTACTCATCATAATCCAGTCCATTTACAATTCCACAAAGGTCATTGGATCTTGCACTCATCAGACCATCGAGACCTTCTCCAAAAAACGGTGTCTTGATCTCCTGCGCGTATGTCTGACTTACCGTTGTCACTTTATCCGCATAGACGATACCGCCTTTTAACAGATTGGCATCCCGGTATGCCTCCAGCTTATCCGGAGCAAAGTAATACTCCGGAAGCCCTGTGATCTGACGTACAGTGCTGGTGTCCCACACGCCCTGGAATTTCAGATTGTGGATCGTCATGACACTCTTGATTCCTCTGTAATATTCACCCAGAAATCTAAAATTGTCCAGATAAACCGGAATCAAGCCTGTCTGCCAGTCGTGACAATGGATCAGCTCCGGACGGAAGTCGATCACCGGCAGGATACTCAGCACAGCCTTTGAGAAAAAGGCGAATTTCTCGATATTCCATCTCGGATCTCCGTCATACGGTGCAAATCCATTAAAATAATACTCGTTATCAATAAAATAAAATGTGATCCCGTCCTGCACATATTTCAGAATTCCTACATAACGGTCTTCTCCCGCCAGATTCATATAAAAATGATCCATATATTCCAGCTGGTCCTTCCATTTCTGGTTCATACAGGAATACTTCGGAAGTACCACCCGCACATCGTATTTCTTTTTGTCAAAATATTTTGGAAGTGAACCGACAACATCTGCCAGTCCTCCTGTTTTGATAAATGGCACACATTCTGAAGCTGCAAATAAAATGTTCTTCATAGCTTTCCCTCCCATTTCCCTCCGTTTTACTAAGCCAGTATTTTTCTACATTATACTCCATTTCCCGAAGATTGCAAAGGTTTCTGTGTGGTTTATCTGTGTTTGTATTCCAACTGGATCGTATCTGCGATCAATGCCACGAATTCTGAGTTGGTCGGTTTCCCCTTTCCGGTACTGACCGTATAACCGAACAGCTCATCCAGTGTATCCAGTTTTCCACGATTCCATGCTACCTCGATCGCATGACGGATTGCCCGCTCCACACGGCTGGATGTCGTCTGATACCGTTTTGCTACGGTTGGATACAACACCTTTGTGATCGCATTTAACACATCCATATCCTGCACTGCCATGATGATCGAATCCCGCAGATAATGATACCCCTTAATATGTGCCGGAATTCCGATCTCATGGAGCAGGTTTGTCACTCTGTTCTCCAAATCCCCTTCTCTGATGTATGGAACCTGTGATGACAGTTCATCATTCCTCTTTTCGCAGCTTCTCACTGGTCTTCTGACTGTTTTTATCCGATTTAACAGCATTTCGTTGTTAAACGGCTTCATGATATAGTAATTTGCGCCTCGATTGAATGCATCTTCTGTAATCCGCTCCTGGCCGACTGCTGTCACTACGATAAAGTCCGGACGCTTCTGTACATTTTTATCCTGATTGATCTTCTCCATCACAGTCAGACCATCCATTTTCGGCATGATCAGGTCCAATAATACGACATCCGGCTGCTTATTTCGGATGATCTGACACATTTCTTCCCCATTTTTTGCTTTTCCTACAACATGAAGTTCTTTGTCCATGTTGATGATTTCCTCCAGAAGATCCAAAATCCGCTCATTATCGTCAGCAATCGCCACGTTTACCTGTTCCATAGTTCCTCTCCCTCTGTTCACTGCCTGAACTTTTAAACGCCACGCTTTTCATTATATCTGCCCTATCTGCCAAAATGCAAGAAAATCAGGGAGACCTTATTCGACAAAACTAGGCAGAAAGATTCGACAACATATTCTCAATAAAAATACCGTAGCCTTTTGCCGAATCCTGTACAAACACATGCGTAACCGCTCCGATCAGCTTTCCGTTCTGTAAAATCGGGCTTCCGCTCATCCCCTGTATGATGCCGCCGGTCGCATCAAGCAGTCTCTGATCTGTGATCTCGATCACCAGCCCTTTGTTGATTTCCTGTCCGGAATCGTCGATATCTGTCACCAAAATGTCGTAATTTTCTACTTCTCCGTTAACATAACAGCGAATCACAGCTTTTCCTTTTTGTATTTCTCCCCGCTCTGCCACCGGAACCATCTCCTGCTGCAAAAACAGTTTTTCTGCGGATTCAATCGTCCCGTAAATCCCCGCCTCCGTATTTTTATCTATGGTTCCAAGACGATTATAATGACTGTACACGATCATTCCTTCCATACTCCCTGGAATTCCGTTCTGTCCCTTTTGAATCGAATGAATACTGGTCTTATAAAGAGTCCCCTGCCGAATCGACAAAAGCGCGCTTGTATCCATATCATGAATCCCATGCCCCAGCGCTCCAAAAGCTCCGTCTCTGGTCATAAAGGTAATCGTCCCAAGTCCCTGCACATTGTCTCTCACCCAGATTCCCAGCTTATATTCGTCTGGTTTCGTTTCTACGGGTTTGACCGCAACTGTCAGCTCCTGCTGCCCTCTTCGCAGTGTCAGCGCCACCTGATCTTCGTCCAGATCGGATAATTTCTGGAACAGTTCTTTTTTATTTTCAATCTTTTCATCATTCCATGCCACAATGTAATCTCCCGGCCGCACCAGATTCTCTGCAGGCTGATACTGTTTTCCGTCTGCGCCGGTGATCTGGTCTGTACCAAGTACCATAACACCATCCGTCTCCATGTAAATCCCGACCGGCATGCCGCCTGGTATGACGCCTTCCTCCATGACTGCCTGGGTACTGGCTTCTCTGACCTTTTGTGTCTCCTTTTGGGGAGACATCGCACAGCCGGAGAGACACACAAGGAACATAAGAACAGCTGCCAGTTGCCTATACTTTCTTTTCATCTTTGTCACATCCTCTCTGCCAAACGTAAAAAAACGGACACCAAAAGGTATCCGTTTTAGTATGTGACATTTTTTTATTTTCACACTGGAATTCTATACTCTCTTTGCCATTTCTTTCATTTCTTTTGCACTGTCCAGAATATTTTTCGTTATCTGGGCGCCGCCAAGCAGACGCGCCAGCTCGCCCACAGAAGCATCCTCATCCAACGGAAAAATGCCTGTTTTTGTCGTCGTCTGATCCGTCTGCTTTTGAATCAGATAGTGGGCATCGGCAGCTGCCGCAATCTGCGGAAGATGGGTGATACAGATCACCTGACGCTTCTGTCCGATGATATGCAGTTTTTCTGCCACCTTTCCGGCTGTAATTCCACTGATCCCGGAGTCGATCTCATCAAAAATCAGTGTTGGCGTGTCTTCTTTATCTGCCAGCACAGTCTTGATCGCCAGAAGGATTCTGGAGAGTTCACCTCCTGAAACCGTAGTTCCAAGCGGCTTTGGCGGTTCTCCCGGATTTACAGAAATAAAAAATTCCGCGTCATCCATTCCCAGAGCAGACATTTTTGCCTCTTGTAAGAAACGCATTTCCAGCTGTACATCCAGAAAATTAAGATCCTCAAGCCCTGCTTTGATCTCTTTTGTAAAGGAAATAGCTGCTTTTTTTCGAATCTTACTCAACTTTTCGGCACAGCTTTGCATTTCCTTTTGCGCCGCTTCGGTTTGAGACCGCAGATTTTCAATATAAGTCTCATAATGCTCCAGTTCATTTAGTCTCTGCCGTTTTTCCTCTGCGTATTCCAGAATTTCATTGACTGTATTCCCATATTTTGCCTTTAATCGATTAATCTCATTGAGGCGGTTCTCTGTCTCATAAAACTCTTCTTCTGAAAATTCAAAGCTTTTGGCATACTCCGAGAGTTCCCGGTTAAAATCATTGAGCAGACTGTCAATCTCCACCAGCTGTCCATACAGTGCATTTCCTTTTTCATCGAAATTTTCCACTTCCTGAAGGGAACGGATTGCACGGCTTAAGAGGTCGCTGGCGTTGTTTCGGTCATCTTCACTGGTGTACTGGTATGTCTGGGCCACCGCACTGGTCAGGTCTTTACTCTGCGTCATCCTCTGATAGAGACTTTCCAGATCTTCGTCTTCCCCCATGCGTAAATGCGCGCTTTCAATCTCATGCAGTTCATACTCCGTCAGATCAATCTCTTTGCGCCGCTCCTTCTCTTCCATTCCAGATGCTTCCAGCCTGCGGCTGTACTCCTGATATGCCCGGTAAGCCAGGGCCATCTTCTGTTTTGGCTTTTCCACCTGCTCTTTGGCATATACATCCAGAAACGTCAGGTGATTGCGCTTATTTAACAAACGCTGATGTTCATGCTGCTCGTGAATATCAATCAGGAGACTTGCCACATCCCGCAGTACTCCCATCGTCACCGTCTCTCCATTGATCTTGCTGACACTTCTGCCTTCCATCAATTTCCGGCTTAAGATCAGCATCCCGTCTTCCGGAAAGATATCCATTTCTTCCAGCTGACGGATCAACTCCTGATTTTCAATTGAAAACATCAGTTCCACAAGTCCGAACCTGGCGCCCTTTCGAAGCATATCCGCATTGTATCTTCCGCCGAGTGCCAGATTTACGGAACCTAAGATAATGGATTTACCGGCTCCTGTCTCTCCTGTGAGAATATTGAGTCCCGGTCCAAAATCCACCTCCACCTCGTCGATCAGCGCCAGATTTTTTACATGTAAATTTTGAAGCATATTTTTTCCTATATCCCTTTTGACACAATCTTTCGAATCTTATCCATCACATGTTCCGTATCCTGTACGCTTCTGATCGCGCACATGATCGTATCGTCCCCTGCGATACACCCTACTACTTCTTTCCATTTCATGGCATCTACTGCGGCCGCTACCGCCATTGCCATTCCGGAAACGGTCTTGATCACCAGAATATTCTGCGCCATATCCATGGAAATATATCCGTCTCTGAGCACACGGATATATTTTTCATTCATCTCATCCTTTTCCGGTGCCAGTACCACATATTTCTGTCTGGAGCCGTCCACTGCCACTTTTGTAAGCCGCAGATCGCGGATATCTCTGGATACGGTAGCCTGAGTCACCTTAAATCCCTCTCTGTTCAAATATTCTGCCAGTTCTTCCTGTGTTTCAATGTCATGTTGTGCGATCAGTTCAATAATTTTTGCATGACGGCTTACTTTCATTGTATTAGTTTCCTTTCATCTTTTTTCTCATTGTCTTCATAAAACTCTCTTCACTGAGTTTTGCAAGTCTTGTCACATGATCTGATCTTTTGATCGTGACACGGTCTCCGGTACCAAGCCGGAGCATATCTGCCCCGTCAAACGTCACCAGTGCCTGCTCGTCTTTTCCATATCGTCCCTGGCTGATCACAATCTCGATCGTATCTTCCGCCGAAAGCACGATACTGCTGGTATTCAGCGCATGGGAACAGATCGGCGTAATCACAAACATACTGGCTGTCGGTTCTACAACCGGTCCGCCTGCTGACAGATTATAGCCTGTCGTTCCTGTCGGAGTGGAGATGATCACACCGTCAGCCATATAGCTATTGAGCAACGTTCCGTTTACATAAACATCAAAGTGAACGATCCGAAGACTTCCATCTCTGGTGATCACGATGTCGTTGACTGCTACATTCTGATAACTGCTGTTGCCGGAAACCTCACCGGAAAGCATCATCCGCTCCTCAAATCCCACTTGATTTTTAAACAATCGCTCCAGCGCATATGAAAAATCCGACCGTTCCACTTCTGCCAGAAATCCAAGCGTCCCCAGATTGATCCCGATCAGCGGAAATTCATATTCTGCAAGCTCTCTTGCCGCACGGATCAGTGTTCCGTCACCGCCCAGCACGATCCCGCAGTCCACATTTTCCGGCACAGTTCCGGGAAAAATAAATCCCTGCTCATCTTCTTTTGCCAGAATACACTCTCTGCCATGCTGTTCTATATATTTCTGAATCTCCTTTGTAATCCCATAATCCGGATCTTTCATCAGATTTGTAATAATATAAAAACGCTCCATACCACACCTCTTATTTTGCAAGTGTCTCAAATGCCCTATCCACAACCAGACTCAAATCTTCCAAGAGTGCATCCTCCACCGGATGCGGCCATTTTTTCAGATGAATCAGATATTCAATATTTCCCTCCGGCCCTTTGATCGGTGAAAAATCAATATTCAAAATCTTAAATCCGATGGACTGCGCATACAGCGCTACTTTCTCAATCACTTCATGGTGGGTACTCTTCTCGCGGACTACCCCTTTTTTGCCGACTTTTTCTCTGCCCGCCTCAAACTGCGGCTTGATGAGCGCCACGATCTCACCGTCTTCCTTCAGGTAATTCCGGATCGGCTCCAGCACTTTTGTCAGCGAAATAAAGGAAACATCAATGGAAGAAAAATCAATCGGTTCTCCCAGATCTTCGGGCACTACATAACGGATATTGGTCTTCTCCATACACACAACCCGCTCATCCTGTCTGAGTTTCCAGTCCAGCTGTCCTCTTCCCACATCAATCGCAAATACCTTTCTGGCACCGTTTTGAAGCATACAATCCGTAAATCCGCCGGTGGACGAACCCACATCTGTACAGACTTTTCCATCCACACTGACGTCAAAGTTGGCGATCGCCTTTTCCAGCTTCAATCCGCCCCTGCTCACATAAGGAAGCACATGACCGCGCACTTCAATCTGTACCGTATCCGGAAATGTCGTTCCAGCTTTGTCCTCCCTTTGTCCTTCTACAAACACATTTCCTGCCATAATGACAGCTTTTGCCTTTTCTCTGGACTCTGCCAGATTTCTTTTTACAAGCAATACATCTAATCGTTCTTTCATGTCAATCTTTTCCTATCGTCACATAATCTGCAATAATCTGTTTTACAATCGTCTCCGCATCCAGTCCGACTTCCCTGCGCAGCAAGTCTACATTGCCGTGTTCTACATAGTCATCCGGAATTCCGATGCATCTGACACCTACATCCAGCTTTGCTCTCGATACATAGTGAAGTACCTGTTCTCCAAATCCGCCGGACAATACATTTTCTTCAATCGTCACAAAAAGTCTGTGATCCTTTGTCAGAGCTTCCAGCATCTCTGTATCCAGAGGCTTTACAAATCTGGCATTGATCAGTGAGCAATGATATCCGATCTCTTTCAGTCTGTCACGCACCTGAACTGCCAGCTCTGCCATGTGCCCTACAAAGATCACCGCAATATCCTCCTCTTCATAAAGGATCTCACTTTTTCCATAGACGATCGGAGTACGAAACGCCGACAATCCCTCGTAAGCGGCGCCTCTTGGATAACGCAGTGCCACCGGATACTGGAAATCCGCACAGAACCGCACCATATCCGCCATCTCCCATCTGTTTTTCGGTGAAAGGATCGTCATATTCGGGATCATATTCAGAAATGACAGATCGAAAAGTCCCTGATGTGTCTCTCCGTCACTGCCCACCAGACCGGCTCTGTCCACTGCAATCATCACCGGCAGGTTCTGCAGGCACACATCATGAATCGCCTGGTCAAACGCCCGCTGCAAAAACGAGGAATACACCGCAACAACCGGCTTTAGTCCCCCTGCTGCCAGCCCTGCTGCAAAGGTCAGCGCATGCTCTTCTGCAATCCCGACATCAAAGAACCGATCCGGAAACATCCTTGCAAATCTGGCAAGTCCGGTTCCATCCGCCATGGCTGCTGTAATTCCGACTACTGCATCATTTTGCTTTGCAATATCACAGAATACTTTGGAAAAAATATCGGTATAGCTGTCCTTAGAGCTCTTCTCTTTTGCCTCCCCGGTCTCAATGTCAAACGGAACGATCCCATGAAATCTGGATGGATTCTCCTCCGCAGGACCGTATCCCTTTCCTTTCTTGGTGAGTACATGAACCAGAACTGCATGATCTACCCGCTTCGCCTCCTGAAATGTCTTATACAGCTTTCGGATATCATGCCCGTCCACCGGTCCCAGGTAGGTGATTCCCATATCCTCGAAAAACATACCCGGAACAAATAATTGCTTGAGTCCGCTTTTCGTCTTTTTCATCTGGTACAGGATCTTCTCACCCTGTACCGGAATCTTCATCAAGGTATCCTCAACACCCTTTTTCAGTCCCGTATATGCCTCTGCCGTGCGCAGTCCGTTCAAATATCTGGACATCCCGCCCACATTTTCAGAAATTGACATATTGTTGTCATTTAATACAATGATAAAATTGCTTTTTAAACGGGACGCATTGTTCAGTGCCTCATATGCCATCCCTCCGGTCATGGCTCCATCTCCGATGATAGAGATCACGCTGTGTTCTTCTCCCTTGATATCTCTCGCCGCCACGTACCCGAGGCCTGCGGAAATAGAGGTGGAGCTGTGTCCGGTATCAAATGCGTCACATTCACTTTCCTTTCGCTTTGGAAATCCGCTCATGCCGCCATATTTTCTCAGATCGTCAAATCCGGCGCGCCGTCCTGTCAGGATCTTGTGTGTGTAGGACTGATGTCCCACATCCCAGATCATCTTATCCTGCGGCAGTTCAAACGCCAGATGCAGCGCCATCGTCAGCTCCACCACACCGAGATTCGATGCCAGATGCCCGCCTGTGACACTGATTTTCTCCACAAGAAACTGACGGATTTCTTCTGCCAGCTTTTCCAGCTCCTCCGGCTTTAACTGTTTGATATCATTTTCTTTTTGAATCTTTTCTAATAGCATAAGGTATGCCCCCTTATTTTTCCCTGTATATCAATGACTCCAGCAAAATCTCCAGATAATCATCTTTTGGATTCAGTGCTCTTACGTCTGAGATGGCTTTTCTGGACAAATGCTCCACCTCCTGTTTAGCTGCATCCAGCCCTTTCCACACAACATACGTCATTTTTTCATTTTTCTCATCGCTGTGCACCGGTTTTCCGAGCACTTCAGTAGTACTGATCACATCCAGAATATCATCCTGGATCTGAAAAGCCATTCCCACTTTTGCTGCAATCTCTTCCACTACCTGTACACTCTCATCGTCCGCTCCTGCCAGAACTGCTCCGATCATCATGGAAGCCTCGATCAGAGCTCCTGTTTTTAAACGGTAGATAAACTCCAGTTTCTCTCCGTCAATTTTCTTACCGGAAGATTTCACGTCCACCACCTGACCGCCGATCATTCCGTAGATCCCTGCTTTTTGTCCAAGGATACGAATTGCTTTTCCGATCAAAAGACTCTTTTCCGGCGCCGTCTCAAATGCCGATGCTGCTGTCTCAAATGCATAATTGAGAAGCGCATCCCCTGTCAGGATCCCCATATCTTCCCCATATACCACATGGGTCGTCTTTCGCCCCCTGCGATACTCATCATTATCCATGGCAGGCAGATCATCATGAACAAGGGAATAGGTATGGATCATCTCAATGGCAGCCATAAACGGCTCGATCACACTGTCCGCTCCGCCAAACAGCCGGTATGTCTCCTGCATCAGCATTGGGCGCAAACGCTTTCCCCCTGCCAGCATGCTATAGCTCATGGCATCCATGATCACTTCCTGATACCCCTGCGCCCTGGGCAGATATGCTTTTAAAATCCGTTCGATCTGTGCTGTTTTTTCTTTTTGTATCTCCTTAAAACTCATGAACTTCTCCATTCTCGTCCAGAACCTGAACTTTCTTTTCTACTGCGTCAATAGTCTCATTACACTGCTTTAACAGCTGCATTCCCTCATTATATAATGCAAAAGACTCTTCCAGAGTAATGTCTGACTTTTCCATGTCTGCTGTTACTTCTTCCAGTCTTGCAAACAATTTCTCCAGACCGGGCGTATTCTGTCCCTGATTTTCCATGTCTGCCTCCTTTATGCGTGATATTGGATTTCTTCTGTCATTCCTTTTACCTGCGCTTCGATCATTCCGTCCGATACATAAATACGGATCGCATCTCCTTCTTTTACCTCTGCAATCTGCCGCACCGGGCGGCCTTTCTCATCTTCTATATAAGCATATCCCTGGTTCAGCTTTTCCAACGGGGATAATCCCTTCATCTTTTCCACATAAAGAGCAAACTGGTGTCTCTTTTGCTGAAGGATCTCTTCCATCCGGCTGCGCAGCTGCAACTCCAGATCTGAGGCATACTGCCTGTTCTCAAGGAGCTTCTGCCTTGGGTGAAACAGCCGCAGTTTCAGTGCCGCCTGTTTCAAATACTGACGGTTCTGTTCCGCCTTTTTCAAAACCGCACTGCTCAAACGCATCTGATATTCCTTCATCAGATTCTCTGCAGCCTGATATTCGTACACCGCAAGCTCTGCAGCCGCCGAAGGAGTCGGAGCCCGAAGATCCGCCACATAATCCGCGATCGTCGTATCCGTCTCATGCCCTACTGCGGAAATCACAGGCACCCGGCTCTCAAAAATCGCACGCGCAACGATCTCTTCATTGAATGCCCACAGATCCTCGATTGATCCGCCTCCGCGTCCCACGATCATAACATCCACATCTTGTTCTTCCAGCATCCGGATTCCCTGCACGATACTTTCCGCTGCGCCTTCCCCCTGCACCTTGGCAGGACAGAGGATCAGCTGTACATACGGATTTCTTCTGGCGGCAATATTGATGATATCCCGCACCGCAGCTCCCGAAGATGCAGTCACGATCCCGACTTTTTTTACAAACTGCGGAATCGGTCGCTTGTACTCCTGTGCGAACATCCCCATCTCTTCCAGCTCTTTTTTTAACGCTTCAAACTTTAAGTACAGCTCTCCTGCTCCGTCCAGAATGATCTCTCTGGCATACATCTGGTATCTGCCATCCCTCTCATAGACACTGACCGAGCCGAGAACAACCACCTGCTGTCCTTCCTGCATACGAAAAGAAAGCCCTGACCGTGAGCCTGCGAACATCACGCAGGCTATCGTGCCGGACTCATCTTTTAATGAAAAATATATATGCCCTGATGGATGATATTTACAGTTGGACACTTCCCCTTTGACGTACAGCCGGTTCAGCATAAAATCCTGTGTAAACATATTCTTGATATAGGCATTGACCTGTTTTACTGTGTAGATATTCTTCAGCATCTGTCCGCCCCGCCATCTTTAATCTGCAATCTTGGCAAGTACTCCGTTTACGAATGCAGGACCTTCTTCCCCGCTGAATTTCTTCGCAAGTTCCACTGCCTCATTGATTGCAACTTTTACAGGAACATCATCATCCCACTTGATCTCATAAACCGCAAGTCTGAGGATCGCCAGATCGACCTTGTTCATTCTGGAGGTTTTCCATCCTGTTGCTTTTTCATTCAAAATCGCATCGATCTCTTCCAGCTTTTCAACCACTGCTTCCAGCTTTTTCTGTATGTACTCTTTATCCTTCTCTTTTGCGCTTGTCAGCTCTTCAAAGTACAATTCCAGATGCTTTGGCATCTCTTCTAATGTATTAAATTCAATCTGGAACAACATCTTAAAAATGTGCTCCCGAAGTTCTGTTCTTACCATATCGGCTCCTTCCGTCCCTTATGCTTCTTTCGTCCATATTTCTTTTTGCAGGGCTTTTGCTTTTTCTAAAACAGAAAAAGGATGTCCTGCGACATCCTTTATTATACTACAGCTGTCCTGTCTTTTGCAATGAATTTCTATTTTGCAGACTCCTGACTCTCCATCTCCACGCCTGCCACTTTCACATTGACATCCGCAACTTCCAGTCCTGTCATATTCTCCACAGCGCTCTTTACTTTTTCCTGCACCTTGGCAGATACATCCATGATGCTGTAATTATACTTCATATTCAACGCCAACGATACCGTCACAACGCCTTCCAGCACGTCTACTTTCACACCTTTGGAAAGATTTTTCATTCCCAGTCTGCTGATCAGCTCGTTGGTGATATTGCCTGCCATAGATGCCACACCTTCTACCTCTGTAGCGGCAAGTGCTGCGATAATCCCAACCACTTCATCTGCTATTTTTACTTCTCCCATGCTGGAGTCATCCTGTATTGTATAAATATTTCTTTCGTCCTTTGCCATGATAAGACCCTCCTGTTTGTGTCTACTGTTTGCGCTAATCTTCTTTTCATATTATATCAGACATGCCCTGCATTGACAAGGGTCATGAGCGCCCGAATTCTGACAGGATCAGCCCTTCGTTCCGCTCCTGTGTCATCCGGATGCTCCACTCATGTGTAAAGAGAAGCAGCGGTCTGTCTTTGAGATCCTTGATCTTCTTCATGTCCGAAGTTCCGACCAGACGGTTCATATCGATCTCTTCATTTTCAATCCAGCGGATGTACTCATACGGCAGATTTTCCAGACGGATCTCCACCTTGTATTCATTTTCCAGGCGGTATTTGAGCACCTCAAACTGAAGGACACCGACTACTCCCACTATAATCTCCTCCATACCTGTATTATATTCCTGGAAGATCTGGATCGCACCCTCCTGCGCGATCTGGTTGATTCCCTTGACGAACTGTTTTCTCTTCATCGTATCCACCTGACGCACTCTGGCAAAATGCTCCGGCGCAAAGGTCGGGATTCCTTCATATACAAACCGCTCCTTTGAAGTTGTCAGCGTGTCACCAATCGAAAAGATGCCCGGATCAAATACTCCGATGATATCTCCGCCATAGGCTTTGTCAATCATTTTTCTCTCACTTGCCATCATCTGCTGCGGCTGGGAAAGGCGTACTTCTCTGCCCCCCTGGATATGATACACATTCATCCCGGCCTCAAACTCACCGGAACAGATCCGCATAAACGCGATTCTGTCACGGTGTGCTTTATTCATATTGGCCTGGATTTTAAATACAAATGCTGAAAAATCTTTTTCCTTCATCGGGTCGATCGGTCCCTGATCTGACATTCTCGGAAGAGGAGACGATGTCATGGCAAGGAAATGCTGCAAAAATGTCTCCACTCCAAAGTTGGTCAGTGCAGAACCGAAAAATACCGGAGAAAGTTCTCCTTTGCTCACCAGCTCCTGATCAAACTCGGCAGCCGCCCCGTCTAAAAGCTCAATCTCTTCTTCCAGTGTCACTTTTGCTTCTGTGCCGATCAGCCAGTCGATCTCCGGGTTGTTGATATCTACCTTTTTGACTTCTCCCACAGAAGTTCCTTTTTTCGTATCCGAGAACAGCTCAACCTCCTGTTTCTGACGGTCGAACACTCCTTTGAATTCTTTTCCTGAGCCGATCGGCCAGTTCACCGGGCAGGTTGCAATCCCCAGCTCTTTTTCGATCTCGTCAAGAAGATCGAATGTATCCTTGGCTTCCCGGTCCATTTTGTTGATAAATGTAAAAATCGGAATACGGCGCATCACACAGACTTTAAATAATTTTCTCGTCTGGGCCTCCACACCCTTGGAGGCATCAATGACCATCACCGCAGAGTCTGCAGCCATCAGTGTACGGTAGGTATCCTCCGAGAAATCCTGATGTCCCGGTGTATCCAGAATATTGATGCAATATCCGCCGTAATTAAACTGCAGCACAGACGATGTAACTGAGATACCTCTCTCCTTTTCAATCTCCATCCAGTCGGAAACCGCATGCTTTGCGGTCGCCTTTCCCTTTACGGAACCTGCCTGATTGATTGCTCCTCCATATAAAAGAAACTTCTCCGTCAATGTCGTCTTACCGGCATCCGGATGGGATATAATGGCAAATGTCCTTCGTTTTTCTATCTCCTTTGTAATATCTGACATCTTACTTCTTCTCCTGTTCTATAAAACTTCACATGTCCTTTTAGTGTATCACAAGCATTTCTCTGCCGCAATCCAAATTTCTTTATTTTTCGGCTTCTGCAGTCTCATGGATCGGTGTGATGACAATCTTTTCCGGAGCAATGTTTGTTTTTCTGGTCACGATATCCTCGATCTGGGCACGATTTGCATCTGTTAATTCCGCTGCATTCACCACAATATCCGCAGAATCAGCAGTCAGACTGACAACGGATTCAGAAAAGCCTTTCGATGCCATCAATGTCTCCACCGCCACTTCCTGCTCTGAGAGCTGTGTCATCTGCAGCATCTGTGCGATCGCATCCTTCTTTTCTTCTTCACTGATATTCGCGTTGTCAATGATCGCCTGGAGCGTTTCTTTGTTCTGGGAACGCATCTGTTCTCTGGCAACTTTTGCCTGCGCTACGGTATTTTCCGCCTCACCGCTGGTCAAAACAGCCTCCCCCGGTGTCCCCTCTACTTCGGAATCATTGCTTGCAATCTCTCCGTCTGTCTCCAGATCTTCTGCCGAGATATCCAAAAGTTCCTGATTGGCGGTTCCGGCACTCGCCTCTTTTGCCCCATCTTCTTTTGCTCCGAACAGGCGTCCTGAATAGTTCAGATATCCTGCGATCGCGATCATCACCGCCAGCGCTGTAATAATGATCTGGTTTTTCTTAAATAATCGTTTCAAAATCATATCCTCCTCTTTTTCCTTCTGTTTTATGCATTTGTCCGTTTCATTATTTTAATCTTATGCGCCTCCACTCCGAATAATGCCTGCACTGCCTCTGTCAGATTTTTTACCACGACCGGATCATCTCCTCCATCAGCTGCAATCACCATTCCCTCAATCTCCGGCACCATTTCCTTACTCACATAAGGTGTCTGTGTCCCATCGGATTTCTGCTCATAAATACTGGTATGACTCAGCGAACGATCTTCTGAAACCCTGCTCCCTCCTTTACTGTCTTCCTCTGTGATTTCATTTTCTTCCCTCTGGCTGTCCTTTTCCACCACTTTCTCTTCCGAAGATTTCAAGGTGATCATCACCTTTACTTTCCCGACTCCCTCCACGCATTCCAGGGTATCTTCCACCCTTTTTTCCAGCAATCTTTCATACTGTTGTTCTGTCGCCTCTCCCCCTTCTGTTTCCGTTTCTTCCTGTCCCGCCCCTGTCCCGATTTCCGGATCTTTCTGATCCGGAACCGGGGAAACGACCACCACCAGCAGGATTCCTGCCAAAAGCAGGATCAAAAGCTGCTGTTTTGCCGGCAGTTTTCCTTTTTTTCCAAATCCGGAAATCCACTGCTTCCATTTATTCTCCAATCTGAATCTCCTCCACTTCGATCTGCTCTTTTTCTTCCGTCTCCAGGGTCATCTCTCCCTTTCCTTCTTCCTGCTTCTCCCGGATTTCTTCCAAAAAAG
This sequence comes from Mediterraneibacter gnavus ATCC 29149, assembly GCF_008121495.1. Classification (NCBI taxonomy): domain Bacteria; kingdom Bacillati; phylum Bacillota; class Clostridia; order Lachnospirales; family Lachnospiraceae; genus Mediterraneibacter; species Mediterraneibacter gnavus. Next base: position 3,315,229 of record NZ_CP043051.1, read on the forward strand.
AAGCGCTCTCCTGTTCCATGTTCTGTTCCTGTACCCGACTTCTAAAACTGTCCTCCATATCGGTCAGCCTTAACAGTGGAGTCATCAGAAGAATGATCAGTACCAGTCCGGAAAAGAACCGGATATATTTTTGGTACGATTCCTGTGGAAGTGCCTGCAAAATGGCGCTGACAAGAATCAGATAGACCGCCAGATCCTGAAGCCACTGATAGAGTTCTTTCAAGGTCTTCTCCCTCCTTTTACGTGGCAGAAGCCGCGACCACAGCGATGGTCAGCAAAAACAAAATCCCTGTAGTCGCCATTACTTTCACAAGCATTTCATACCCCTCACTGACCCCTCCGATACATGCTGTAATTCGTTTGTCCGATATCGGCTGTGTCACCGCCGCCACTGTTTTATACAAAAACGCCAGAAGAAGAAGCTTCACGATCGGGATAATGCAGATACCCGCTGCGATCACCGCGCCTGCCATTCCAATCCCGTTTTTTATCAGAACTGCCGTTCCAAGTACGACATCCATCACGGAACCTGCCATGTTTCCAAGTCCCGGTATCGCCTCCACTGTTTTTGTAACAAAACTTCGTTTCAGGGAGTCCAATGCAGGAGAAAGGATTCCCTGTACGACATTGATCCCGATCACACACGCCAGCATGGTCTTTAGCGTCCAGCCCGTCAGTTTTTCCAGAAGCTCAGCAAACTGCGACAAAAATTCTTCTCCGGTAAGATTGCCCATCACCTGGATCATCATATATACATTGACGAGAGGCACCAGAAAATTCAGGATTACTGCCTCCGCCAGAAAGATCAGAGATAGTACCACTTCAAAGAAAAACATGGATGTCACACTTCCAGAGGCTGCTGTAACTGCTAAAAAATACGTCGGACAAAGCACCTTCATAAATTCCAGCAGGAAGTTTAACGAAGCCTCCATCTCGGATACTGCCAATCGAAACCCGTTCAGACAAAGTGCGATAAGCAGCATATAAAGAATATAAAACGCAATCTCTGAAGCCTGACGTTCTCCGAAGGCGCCGGAAAAATTTGCAAACACCGCAGCAATCACTGCGATCAAAATCAGATATACCAGAAGTTTCCGGTGTGTCTGCAGTTCATAGAAAAACTGATCGAAAAGAAAGCCTGTAAACTGCTCCCCCGCTTTTTTCAAATCACCTGACACAAGCGTCTCCACAACATCCCGGAAGGTCATTTTTTCCCGTGGGAACATCTTTTTCAGACTGTCATCGAGATCTGAAAAATCAAATTCATCCAACAGCTCTTCCTGTGTGATCTGCAGGCTTTCTTCCTCTTCTGCAGCATACGCTGTATGTACCGCCCCAAACAGGCACAGGCTCAAAAAGAGAATGCCGAATATCCCATATTTTCTCATAACAGAAACTCCTGAATTGTTTCCAAAAGGGCAAGAAGGACCGGCATCCCCACCACAAGGATCGCCAGCTTGCCAAATATCTCGATCTGCGCTGCAATCGCCTGATACCCGGCATCTTTGCAGATTCCGGAAGAAAACTGTGCAATGTACGTGATGCCGACCATTTTGAGCATGATGGCAATATATTCCGTATCAAGAGTCAGAAAGCTTTGAATCTGTTCCACTGCCCGAATAAACACTTCCAGTTTTCCCACAATGCAGAAAAAAAGAAAGATGCCTGCCGCCAGATTTATCAGAAATCCGTACTCCGCTCTTCCTCCTTTGAGCTGAATTGCCAGAAGAACCGCCACCATCGCGATCAGACTGACCTGCAATACACTCATATCCGCCTCCCTCTTCACAGTGAAAACAGGCGCTTCATGGACGCAAACAACTCATAAATATATGGGAGCACCCAGGACAATACCAGAATCAGACCTGCAAAGCTTGTCAGAAACGCCTGTTCTTCCCTTCCGCTGTGTTTTAATACCTGGCTCAAAATAGAAACCAGAATGCCGACTGCGGCAATTTTAAAAATAACACCGATCGTCATGAATTCCTCCTGTCTGATTTCCCGGCAAAATTCTTCTTAAAATAATACGATCACCAGAAACAATCCGCTCATCACGCCGAGCCAGTTTCCGATTCTCTTTTTTGCCGTGATCTCCTGCCGGGTTTCTTCGATTTCTGCCCCCAGATTCTCAAGATACATCTGCATACTTGTTCTGCCTGTCCTCACATCCATCTGTCCAAGATACATCCCCACCTCCGAAAGTTCTCTCATATGCCTGCTCTTAAGATGAAGCTCCTTTAATTTTGTTTCCGTGCACGCCTCCCAGATCCCCCGAAAACTCTGCCCGCCTCTTGCCTCCACCCTTCTTTTGAGATCCAGCATCCAGCTGCGATAAGGCTCCTGCACCCGGTTTGCAGTTTTTCCAAAAACCTCAAAAAGAGGTGCGCCGCTGTATTCGATTTCTCCCTGGATCAGTTCCAGAATATGGCGGATGTACATCAGTTTTTCCAGATACTGCTGCTGTTCCACGCCATATAAAAATCCCCCTGCCGTGGTTGACAAAAGAATCAGAATGCAGCCGATCAGTTTCTGCATAAAAGACTCCCCCGCTCATCGAAAATCTCTTTGATTTCTCCCGGATGTTCTCTGTTCTCCAGTACCACATAGCGCTCAAAGCGCCGCTGTCTCACCAGTTCCCCCAGTCCCGGCTTGGACGCGATCTCTGCCATCGAATTCCCATGTACACTGGCGATCAGCTTACAACCGCACTGCATAGCATACTCTACGGCACGGATCTCCTCCTGTGCCCCGATCTCATCCACAGCCAGAACTCTTGGGGACATCGATCGGATCAGCATGATCATACCCTCTGCTTTTGGACAGCAATCCAGAATGTCCGTCCTGCTCCCCAGATGATTCTGTGCCACTCCCAGATAACAGCCTCCGATCTCGGAGCGTTCATCCACAACCCCTACCGTGCATCCTTTCACATGCGCATTCCCGTCTGAAATCTGCCGGATCAAATCCCGGATCAGCGTTGTCTTTCCACCACATGGCGGAGAGATGACCAGTGTATGACATACCTCTCTGTTCTTTGTGATCATCGGAAGCAGCCTGTCCGCACATCCGGGAATTTCATGTGACATCCGGATATTTACAGACGAGATATGCTGCAGACTTTTCACCTTTTCCTGTTCTAATATTGCTTTTCCTGCCACCCCCACACGATGTCCTCCTTCCACTGTCAGAAATCCCTGCCGGATTTCATTTTCATACGCATAAAGGGAATAATGACTGCTGTATTCCAGCGTCTCCTTTATCTCTTCTTTTGTCACCATATGCTTTTTCGCCCGTCCTGCAGGCAAAAATAATTCTTCTCCCTGATACAGGATCAGAAGCGGCTGATCTGTTCGCAGCCGGATCTCCTGGAGCTTTCCATAGTCCAGGTGCGCTTCCTCCATCACCTTGCGGATTCCGGCCGCCAGAATGTGAAGGATCTGCTGTTTTCTTCTCTCTTCATTCATCTTGTCCACCTCTTTATCCCATGTATATGAGAGAAGTGAAAGTTTATTCCTGTGGGTTTGAAAAATTTTTAAGTTTACAGGTTTACCGGCTATTCAGAATTGGGATAACGGGAAAGTTTTGGGGGCAGATGCAACTCGTGCGAGTCACATCTGCCCCCTATTTAGAACGATCTATTTCCCGACAGCCCCAAATATGTATTTTCTATTGTTCTTCTTTGCCCGCTGCCCTCTCTTCTCCCATCTCTCGGATCATTTGTGCAATAACATCTTCCTCTTCTTCAAGTTCCTCTGAAATCTCAGAAATAGATTTTCCTTTTACCAGTTTCTTTTGAATCAGCCTTTCTAAAAGCTCCTGTTTTCCCTTTTTAATTCCCTCTTCTCGTCCTTCTTCTCTTCCAACCTCTCTGCCCTCTTCCCAGGACGCTTCCCGCTCCTGCCGCATATGCTTTTCCTCATCATATTCATAAATACTCACTTGTTTCGCCTCCGCTCTGTTTTGTTTCAAAAACTCTGAAAGAATTCCTTCCTGAATACACTCACTGATTGCCTGTTCCACTGCTTCTTCCACCGGCTTTACCTGAGCGTACTCCCGCACTCTTGCCGTATATTCCGAGTAATCCTTCAGAGATTTGCACATTTCCTTCAACTTTTCATTATGCCCGCGGTTGATATTCAGCATCACCGCAGTCAGCTCCAATGCCGGATGTTCTTCTTTGACGCAATATGCATCAGACAATCTTAAAATTTTTCGATCCGGCTGTTCCTGACTTCCATTGTAAAAGATTACAAACTGCGGAGTCGGGATCTGAATCCTTTTCGTACCATACAGGTTTTCATCTTTTGTCATCCCGGAATACAGATCCGAGATATAAAACAAATACCGCAGGGGCAGGTTGGGACTGTAGGTGGACTGATGCTCATATAGGGAAAGTCTGGAATCAATGAGAAAGGACAGATCATTATGCATCGACATGTAGATTGCATTTTCCAGTGTATTGATTTCCAGCAATTCCGGATCTTCATAATGTTTTCCGCTGACCGCATTGTACAGATCGAGCAGATCTTTCCTGTCACTGTAGAGCATGGCAAAAATCCTCGATTTGTACAGTCTGTTTACGGGCTGCATCTGTGTTGTCTGGTTCATATAAATACCTCCTTGAATGAAAATAGCTGCAGGAGGCTTTCCAATACGGCATCTTTCTCTCAAATCTCTCTGCTGTTTTAGATTGAAATCAAAGCATAGAGATCTTCCGATATGCTATAAGAATAAAAGATGCGGTATCGTTCCGCTTAGAAAACCAGAATTTTATGCTTTTCTGCATTATAACATGATTATTTAAAAAGAGAAAGTTGAAATTCATTTTTCCCCTTGAAAACTCCATCGTTTCTTATTACGTAAAAGAGGCTGACGGGAAATAGATTGAACCGCCACGATACTAAGTCTTTGTGGCGCTGATACGCTTTCCCTTGTATTTGTAGAATGTCATAAATGCTCCTTCAAATCGGAATTTCTTAGCGAATCACTTGATAGCGCAACCTTAGATTTTTGACCCCACCCTCTCTATGTGATATAGTATTCTCAAATCCATGATACCATACAGTATCGGACGAAGTTCACCCGCCGCGGGCATGTATTACGGGATGCCCGGATGGGTATACAACAAATGAAAGGGGTAGACAAACTATGAAGTTCGTATTTTTAGATGTAAAAACAATTGGCGACGACATTGATCTGTCCAGATTTGATCTGTTTGGAGAAGTTGTGAAATATCCTTTTTCCACCCAACAGGAAGTGCCTGAACGCATTCAGGATGCAGATGTGATCATTGTAAATAAAATTCAGGTGAATGAAGCCTCCATCGGCGCTGCCAGAAATCTCAAATTGGTCTGTGTCACTGCCACCGGCACAAACAATCTGGACAAGGAATATTTAGACAAACGCGGGATTGCGTGGAGAAATGTTGCCGGATACTCTACCGAATCAGTTGCCCAGCATACTTTTGCCATGCTGTTCTATCTTCTGGAACATCTGCGATATTACGATGACTATGTCAAAGATGACCACTACACAAATGACACCATTTTCACTCATTTTGCCCAGACCTTCTACGAATTAAAAGGAAAAATCTGGGGCATTATCGGACTTGGAAATATCGGACGCAGAGTAGCTGCGATTGCAGAAGCTTTTGGTGCGCAAGTCATCTATGCTTCCCCATCCGGTGCAGCGCCTCAGGAAGGCTACCATCAGGTTTCTCTTGATACACTTCTTGAAACTTCCGATATTGTCTCTGTACATGCACCTTTGAATGAACATACAGAACATCTTATGAACTTGAATGCCTTTTGTAAGATGAAAAAAAGCGCGATCTTCTTAAATCTGGGACGTGGTCCGATTGTTGTGGAAGCAGATTTAAAAACCGCACTGGAAACAAATGAAATACAAGCTGCCGGTCTGGACGTTCTGTGTGCAGAACCTATGTCCGAAGACAATCCGCTTCGCGGCTTCACGGACAGCAACCGGCTTCTTATCACACCTCACATCGCATGGGCAAGCATTGAAGCCAGAACAAAACTTATGAACATCATTGCCGGGCAAATCAAAGAGTTCTTCGGGCTGTAACGCCTGACAATATAAGCTGTAACGCATTTTATCTTTATGATAACACGTTACAGCTTTTCTCTTTTCAGCTTACACTCTCCCTGCTATTTTCGGGCGTTATTTTTCTTAAAACGCCCCACTACATCAAATCTTTCGTCTCCGCATGACACACAGAAAGTACTGCAAAAACAACCGATATTCCTGTTAAGATTACAGGAAAAACCAGATTATCTTTCAGCGTAAAATCACCGATATTCGCCTGTGTCAAAAAAATCAGAAGGAATGACGAAATGATCGTTGCTTTGGATGATTTCATTGCCAGACCGATAAACAGCGCAATAAAACTCATACTTACCATCACAATCGATTTCAGAATAAGCTGCACATAAAATGACGCACTTGCCATGTTAAAATCAAGCAAAAATGCAGATTTCATAAAAAGTGAGCCGACAAGTACACAGCCATAAACCAGCAATTTTGTCAAAATCAGCGCAATAAGATTAAAAATCCACACTGCCAGCATTTGTGACACTAATATTTTCTGCCGTCTGATCGGATAGGAAAACATCAGATTCATGGTTTTATTTTTATACGCTGTGACAATAAACGAAGCCAGCATCACCCCGGTAAATACTAAAAAAGACATCCCCGTAAACAGTTCGATGGAAGACGAAATCATCTCATTCCCCGGTGCAGCATCCGGCACTCCGGTGTCCGGATCATTTGCAATTCCCAGATACGCCAGTGCAAACAGAAACGTGCAGAGGATAATCGCAAGAATCACAGCATTTCTAATGTACTTACCGATGTTGTTCTTTTTCCATTCCAGTTTGATCAATTTTAACATCTCACATCACCTCCTGTCAGTTTGAGGAAATATTCTTCCAGTGATTCTGACTTTGTTCCAATCGCAGTCATTTCCACATCGTGTAATGCCAGCGCCTTTGACAATTCTTGCACCGATATATTCCCGTCATAAATTCGGATGATTCTATCTTCTACAATCTTAAAGTTGTCAATCCCTATCTTATCCGACAGTACATACGAAGCCTTTCTTGTATCCACAACATTCAATTCAATATAGGCAAGACTTCTTTCCGTAATTTCCTGCATCGCGATTTCCTGAACGAGAACACCGCGGTTGATCACTCCGATCGTATCTGCAATACTCTCGATCTCTGAAAGAATATGACTGGACACAATAATCGTAATGTCGTATTCCGTACAAAGCATCCGCAGTAAATCCCGAATCTGTTTGATTCCTGCCGGATCAAGACCATTAGTCGGTTCATCCAAAATCAAAAGTTCCGGCTTACACAACACCGCTCGTGCAAGTCCTAATCGCTGTTTCATTCCCAGAGAATACTCGCGTACTGATTTTTTCCCTGTATTGTTCAAGCCTAATAGCTCCATGGCATTTTCAATACTTCCTGTATTGTAATATCCCATGTATTCACAATGAAGCGCAAGATTCTCTCTGCCACTTAAATGCTCATAAAAAGTAGGAAATTCAATCATGCACCCCATCCGCTTAAGTACCTCATACGAAGTCGATGTCAGTTTCTCTCCAAACAGCTCGATGCTTCCTTCTGTCGGTTTCCAGAGATTTGTCAACAGCTTCATAACCGTCGTTTTTCCTGCTCCGTTAGGACCCAGAAATCCATAGATTTCTCCTTTTTTCACATGCATGGACACATTCGTCACAAGATTTTTTTCTCCAATGGTTTTTGTAAGTTTGTTTGTCTGTACAACATATGTCATATCGTCTGCCTCCTTTCTGATCACCATTCTAGCAAATGAGAATTTCAAAACTCTTGACGAATTCTTACGAATTTCTTTCTTTCACTTAAAATGCAAAGAATCTATCTCAGAAGAAACACTTATGCAATTTTACCGTGAATGTAGTTTTTACATTCGGTTCACTCTCCAACACAATCTCTCCACCGAGCTGCTGTGCAAGAGTCTGCGCGATCGTAAGCCCCAGACCATTCCCCTGAATCCTTCTGTTTCTGGAATCCTCCATTGTAAACAATCGCTCAAATACATTCCCTGCAAATTCTTTCTCTATCCCTTTTCCTTTATCAATCACATCAATATAAACATCATTTTTCACCGATCTGAGAACAAGTCCCAAATACCGCCCATCCAAGCCATACCGGATCACATTGGAAATAAGATTATATAAAATACGATGAAGCGCCTCTTTATTCCCCATAATAAACACTGCTTCCTCCGGAATTTTTACTTCAACCTGAAACTCTTTTTGTTTCAGCAATTCATAAAAGTCCAGGATATTCTCGCGGCAGACTTCACAGATATTTATCCTTGAAATCTCCAGTTCCATATCTCCTGCTTCCAGCTTCGCAAGTGTAAAAAACTGATTGATCAGTTCCATGACTCTCTTTGCCTTCTGTTCTACTTTCAGAAGCATTTCATCCTCCTTGTCACCATTTATCCGCATAATCTCCAGATAGCCTAATATGACTGTCATCGGAGTCTTGATATCATGCGAAATGTTGGACAGCATCTTTTTTGCTGAAATCTGTGAACGGCGATAATCCACTTTCATTTTTCTTTGATTTTCCAGCAAACGGTTGATCTGTACCAGTAGTTCCATGAGAGCTTGTTCATCTGTGAACATCATAATATTCTCATCGCTGTCCGTATCTTGTATTTTTTCCAGCTTTTGACTGATTTCTTTTAATTGCTTCTGTATTCCTCTTCGAAAAACAAACTGTTGATAAACTACAATACAAATCAGCACTGCAATACAGATGCACAGGAAAAATAAAATTATCTCATTATTCATGACAGATCTCCCAGCTTATATCCGATTCCCCATACCGTAATGATATATTTCGGAGATCTCGGATGCTCTTCTATTTTGTTCCGCAGCCTGCTGATATGAACATTGACCGCATTTTCATCTCCTAAATAGGCATCATTCCATATCAGAGAATACATCTGTTCTTTGGTATATACTTTTTGGGGATTCTGAACGAGCAACTTCAAAATTTCAAACTCTTTTGCCGTCAGATCTATTTTTGTCCCATTTTTCTCCACTGTATAATTCGTCAGATTTATAGTAAGATCTCCCATCATCAAGACTTCTTGCTCTTCCGGCTTTGAATATTGGGTACTTCTTCTGATATTTGCCTTAATACGAGCCAATACTTCTGTTACTGAAAATGGTTTCGTAATATAATCATCGGCTCCAAGACCCAGCCCCAGCGTCTTATCTGCATCCGTATCTTTCGCAGATACAATAATGATGGGAACTGTACTGTGCGTTCGAATATGCTGCATCACTTCCATACCGCTGATTTTCGGTATCATCAAGTCCAACAATACAAGACTGTAGGATTCCTTCTCAAACTTCTCACAGGCTTCCTCCCCATCAACCGCACAAATCACCTCATAGTTTTCTGCTTCCAGATAGCTTTTGAGCATCTGGCTGATTTCTATATCATCTTCCACCAATAACAACTTCATAACTGCCCTCCCAAACTTCGTTTCATACTTTTGTCTGATGTCGATATTTTACCATAGACACACATTTTTCGAAAGGTAAAAACAGATTGCAAGTTGCTATGACATTTAAACCTTAAAAAGGCGACCATGTTTCCAACCTTTCGTTGTCCGCATAGTCGCCTTATAAATCATTCTCTCTATTCTCTTATCTTCTGATATTGAATGCCTGGATTCCAGGATATACCGCACTCTCACCCAGTTCTTCCTCAATCCGAAGCAGCTGGTTATATTTTGCCACACGTTCGGAGCGGCTTGGTGCTCCTGTTTTAATCTGGCAAGTATTTAATGCCACGGCCAGATCCGCAATGGTGGTATCTTCTGTTTCACCGGAACGATGAGAAGATACTGCGGTGTAACCTGCCTTATGAGCCATCTTGATTGCTTCAAGTGTCTCGGATACAGAACCGATCTGATTTAATTTGATCAGAATGCAGTTTCCGCAGCCTGATTCAATTCCTTTTTGTAATCTTTCTGTGTTCGTAACAAATAAATCGTCACCTACAAGCTGTACCCGGTCGCCAAGTTCTTTTGTCAGCTTCTGCCAGCCTTCCCAGTCTTCTTCATCCAGCGCATCTTCAATCGAAATGATCGGATATTTGTCCACCAGCTGTTTCCAGTGCTCGATCAGTTCCTCGGAGGTAAATCTGGTTCCTGCCTTAGGAAGGATATACTCCCCTTTTGCAGTTCCTTTCCATTCACTGGATGCTGCATCCATGGCAATCATAAAATCTCTGCCCGGTTCGTATCCTGCGCTTTGGATTGCTTCCAATATATACTGGATTGCCTCTTCATCACTCGCAAGATCCGGTGCAAATCCTCCTTCATCGCCGACAGAAGTCGCAAGCCCTTTTGATTTCAGAAGTGCAGCCAGTGCGTGGAATACTTCTGCGCACCAACGGAGCGCTTCTTTGAAGCTTTCTGCTCCAACAGGCATAATCATAAATTCCTGAACATCTACGGTATTTGCCGCATGTGCGCCGCCATTTAAAATATTCATCATCGGAACAGGAAGTCTGTTTCCGGAAACACCGCCAAGGAAACGATATAATGGAAGCTCCAGGGACTGTGCCGCTGCTCTTGCCGCTGCAATCGAAACTGCCAGGATCGCATTTGCGCCAAGTTTTGACTTGTCTTTTGTGCCATCTGCACGGATCATCGCCTGATCCACTGCATAGATATCAGATGCATCCATTCCTGCGATTGTCTCTGCAATGACCGTATTTATATTTTCAACTGCCTTTGTGACACCCTTTCCAAGATATCTTGCTTTATCTCCGTCTCTTAATTCCAATGCTTCAAATTCACCTGTAGATGCTCCGCTCGGCGCTGTTCCTCTTGCCACTGTACCGTCTGCTAAGGTGATTTCTGCTTCTACTGTAGGATTTCCTCTGGAATCTAAGATTTCTCTTCCGACTACTTTTTCAATTTCTAAATAATTCATAGATTCGTCTCTCCTTTTATCACACATTCTCCCTTAAAGATGTCCCGCAGGCGATACCGCCTTTGGGGACATCCTGCTATGCCGCATTCAGCAGTTACGACATGGAAAGGGCTTTACATGATTTATTCTCAGTTAGTTATCGCTAACCTTGAATTCAATATAACACATCCGTATTATGAAATCAACATTTTTATTGAGAATTATTTTCATTTATCATTCTTCTGTAAACAGATATCCGGAAAAATCATATTTATATACCCTGTAAATATAGTATTTCGAGAGATTCATCTGGAACTGTTTTACCAGTGTTCCATCTTCCTTGTATTCTCCGATCAGTCCCTGCATCTAGGAAGTAGTTCCCGAAGAGAGGTCTGTTGCGATCTGGTCGATCTGACTCCAGTCATAATCCGGTCTGGACTCACTGTATCCTAAATTGTTGTTAAACAGATACAGATAATACTGTCCGTCAGGCAGTGAATCATCTGTCACGTAAGTCACCGTATGCTGCCCGCCGGCACTGGAAAAGCTTCCGTTACTCTCATCTTTCGTAAGCAGAAGATTCTCATATCCTGTTCCTTCCCAGAAACTCTCTTCTCCGATCATATATGCGATTTCGGGTGCAGTATTCAGATTCTGGATTTTCAAAATAGTAGATGTTTCTCTGGAACTCAATAAAATGGAATCTTCTCCCATCCACTGAATGGTATTGATATGTACCCAGTCCAGATCCTCCTGATCCATTCCCAGACTTTCTTTATAATCTCCAAGCAGATCCTCCAAATCTAAAATACAGGAGACTTCACCTGTGGAAGGATTGAGTTTTAATACACAGTCCTCTACCGTCTGTTTCCCGGTATCTGTTGCCAGAATCAGAAGATTTCCGTCATCATCAAAAACATAATCATGGTGCAGTTGATAGTTTCCCAGATCATAGACTTGCTCCACCATACCCAGTTCATTCACTGCTGCAATTTTTGTCTCGGAAATACTGTAATACATCCGATCATTCTCAAATACCAGCCGATGGCTTCGATATCCGATCAGCGGAACTTCTCCGCTGATCGTTCCATTTTCATCATAATAGTACATAAAATCGACATCATCACTGTCATTTCCAAGGATGACATACAAGCCGGAATCCGGAAGCGAAATCTGGCTGCTTACATCTGTCTGACCTGCTGTCTGCTTCAGCTGTACCTCTTCTTCTCCTGCAAGACTTCCCATTTTGTATTTGCAGGAAGCAGTGGTTATGGTTCCGTCTTCTGCTTCCGGCGTAAAGGTGATCGTATTTTCCATATCCGGAATGAGACCTATGACCTGAAATTCATGTTCTGTGGTATAAGTCTCTTCCTGATTGACTTTTCCTCCAAAATCTGCAATTTCGCTATCGGGCACAGAAACAACATAGGAGACAGAAACCGGTTCTTCTGTTGCAAAATAGACATAAAGAGACAGCGTATTTGTTCCAAACGGATTTTGTTCCACCAGCATTTTCTCTGTTGTATACGTTCCTGATTCCTTTGCTGTTTCCAGCCGTTTTTTTACTGCCTCCTGATACTCTGTCGTATAAATTTCTTTAATCTGTTCTTTCTTTCTGGATGTTTCCTCTGCTGCTTTTGCTTCCGCCTGTCTTGCCTGATACTTTGTAAATCCCAGGACTCCAATCACTGCAGCCGCAGCAAGAAAAATCCCAAGCACTGCTCTTTTGATCCATTTCATACGTTCTATCCTCTCTTTTATATACAGACATTCTCTTTAAGCTACAGACGATACACTTCATCTGCCGCGGCGGCTACCTCTTTTGAATGTGTCACAAGAATTACACACCGTCCATCCTCATGTGCCAGATTCAGGAAGATTTTCATAATTTCATTCTGTGTATCCGGATCCAGGTTTCCGGTCGGCTCGTCTGCCACCAGAATCTGCGGACTGTACGACAGTGCCCTTGCGATCGCAACTCTCTGCTGCCCGCCGGAAAGCTTTAAGATCCGGCGATCTGCCTCCTTTTGTCCAAGCGCTACTTTTTTCAGGACTTCATCCGCATGTGCTTTTTTGTCTTCACATGGATACCCCGCAATATCCATGGAAAGAATCACATTTTCTCTGGCAGTCAGTTTCGGCAGCAGATTAAAACTCTGAAAGATCACGCCGATATCATGGCTGCGATAATCATACCGGTTTAAAGAAGAGATATCCTTTCCGTTTAGCAGGATACTCCCGGAAGTCGGAGTCGCAAGCCCGCAGATCAGGGAGAGAAGTGTGGTCTTCCCTGCCCCCGATCTCCCGGTAATCGCATAGAGCTTTCCTTTTTCAAAGGAATAACTGATATCAGACAATACTTGATTTCCTTTTTTTTCATAAGAATATGATACTTGGTTTAATTCTAAGATACTCATTTTTCTTCCTCCTAATCTCGGTTGCTCAGTATTTTCAATGGATCATAACGCATGATAAAGATCAGTGCCGTGCAGCCGGAAATCAGTGTCAGTAAAATTCCGATTCCCATCATTTCCAGAATCACCTGCATATCCGTTGCCGAAGAAATGCTGCTGACATAATTGGCTGCCTGTGCAAATCCAGGACCTCCTGCATTTGAAACCTCCGGTGCCTCTGCTTTTTCTTTCGATCCGCCAGGCTGTTCCGGCGCTTCTGTGCTACCCTGCGCACCTGTTTCTCTTCCAAACCACTGCTCTTGTCCAAAAGAAGAGGAACTCTCAATCTGCTGTGCCAGAAGGTGATTGGTCACCGGTACAGAAGAAACCGCTCCGATTCCGGCTCCGATGATCAATGCACAGAATGTAATACAAAGAGATTCTGTCAGAAACTGTACTGCGATCTTCCATTTCTTCATTCCAATCGCCGCCAGAACTCCAATCTCATATTTTCGTTCCCGAATTGCAAAAATATGCAGAACGATCAGGATCACTGCCCCGATTGCCAGGATGACCATCAGGAAATATCCTGCATATTCACTCAAATGCTGAAGTGGCTCCAGGCTCTCTTCGTAAGAAGTAAGGTCACTGGAAGAAACCGTGTAGTCGTCAGAAAGTCCCATCTCTTTGACTTCATCCTGGAATTTTTCATAATCTGACACAGAATCAAATGCATAGGTTCCGTTCAGCATCGAACGAAGGCTGTCGTTGTCGTCTCCCCTGTTGTACTGTCCGTTGTTGTCGTTGCATTTTCTTCTGACTGTGTCAGGATTGTTTCTAATATCTGATAGCTGACATAAATCTGATTGGAGCTGTCTGCTCCTGCCATAAATCCACCCATCATGCTGGAAGCCGAATCGCTTGTAGATTCTGTCTCATAGATTCCCGCAATCGTGAGTGTATACGTTTCATCCTCCTGATTCGGATTGGAAAGCGTAATCGTATCTCCAACTGCCAGATCATTGTAAGATGCCAGCTCCGAACTGATCACACAGGTATTGTCTGCCGTTCCCTCTGCAAACATCTCCCCTTCGGTGATGGAGCTGCTGCCGTCAACAAAATCTTTCATTGCAGAATCTGAGCTGTAGCCTGTGATCGTAAAATCTCCCTGGGTTCCCATTCGGCCAATGTCATTTAGTTAAGACATTGAGTCGGCAGCCTCTTGCAGAGCAAGGTATATAAAAATATATACCCTGCTCTTTTTTTGTAAAAAATCCTTGACAAATATAGAAAAATTTGCGGCGAAGCCACTTAAATGTATTACATTTTGGAGGTAACGCTTATGATATTTGCGGAACATGTAAAAAACAAATTGTCATCTTTAATCCATGAAATGGCGACCGCCTCATGGTTGTTTTCAAAAAATCCAGAAGTTGATTTTTCACGGAACAGAAAACTTGATTTTGTATCTACAATTCAATTTCTTCTTTCTATGGAAAGTGGAAGCTTAAAAAAAGAATTGCTGGATTATTTCCAGTTCTCTGTCGATACCCCGTCTGCTTCAGCGTTCTGTCAACAGAGAAACAAACTACTTCTGGAGGCATTCCAGTTTTTGTTTTATGAATTTAATTCTTGTTTCTCATTCGAAAAAAAGTATAAGGATTATCAACTATTAGCTTGTGATGGCTCAGATTTGAACATTGCCCGTAATCCAAACGATGCAGGCACTTATTTTCAGTCTCAACCAACTGATCGGGGATTTCATCAGATTCATCTGAATGCTCTTTTCGACCTGTGCGAGAAGCGATATATTGATCTTGTGATACAACCTGCAAGGCTAGAAAACGAATCATTGGCAATGACACAAATGATTGACCGTTATAAAGGAGAGAAAAAAACAATTTTTATCGCAGACAGAGGATATGAAACATATAATATTTTTGCGCATGTCCAAGAAAAAGGAATGTATTATCTGATTCGTGTAAAGGATGGCGGTGGGGGAAGCATGACAGGAAGTTTTGACCTTCCTGATGAAAATGAGTTTGACCACGACATGCAACTTATATTAACCCGAAAACAGACAAAAGATGTGAAAGCTAAACCCAAAAAATTTAAATTTATTGCAAAATCCAGTCCATTTGACTATCTGGATTTATATGACAAAAAAATTTATACGTTGAATTTTAGAGTAGTAAGGTTTGCCATTTCAGAAGATTCGTATGAAAGTATAATTACCAATCTTCCAAAGGAAGATTTTCCAGTAGAAGAAATAAAGAAGGTTTATGCAATGCGATGGGGCATCGAAACATCGTTCAGGGAATTGAAATATGCTATCGGATTATGTTGCTTTCATTCAAAAAAGGTGGAGTATATCGTTAATTTAGGCAGATAGCAATCTGTCTTTTTGTGCTGCATAAATATAAGAGCAAGTTTTTATAAAAGAAAAATCAGGCAAAGATAGTGAATTTTCTACCTCTGCCTGATAGGAATACATCTGCTTAATGTCTTAACTAAATGACATTGTGTTTCCAAGCCCTCCCAATTTATCTGCTTATATTCAATTTGCTCATCAACGCTTCCTGTAGTACTTGCGAAAAGTTTACTCCCATCGACACAGCTTCTTCATTTAACCATTCCGGAATACTAAGGGTTTTCTTTACCGCTTTTGAATTGTGCTTCCTTTGATATTCCAACATATCAAATTCTACAATCACAATCGTTCCATCTTCATTTTGAATTTTATCCAAATCGGAAGGATCCGGAATTTCTTCTTTCTCTTCCTTCCTGTTCACTAAAGCAAGACCCAATGCTTCTACTGCCATTTCGTAAGCCTGTTTCATGTCATCTCCTTCAGTAAAACATTCCGGAAAATCTGGAAACGAAATCCAAAATCCGCCTTCTTCCGACTTATGAAAAAGTGCCGGATAGAATAATTTTTCCATACGTAATACCTCCATTTATTTTTCAGGCAGGATTTTATTTTAACCCTGCCTGCTTTAATATTGCTTGCTCCAAACCCTTTTTCATAGCCTTGGAGTGATAAGGAACGATTACCGTTCTTCCAGTAGACCGGTTCTTCATTGTAATATGAGAACCATTTTGTCTGATTTCCTCAAACCCGTTTTTCTTGAGATATTTAATCATCTCTCTCGGTGTCATTGGCATCTTTTGTATCTCCTTTCCTTATCATGGTTATATTATATCACGTATTTTTACGTATATCAATGTTTTTCTGTAATATTACGTATCTCATTCTTTTTTCTAATCTGCTTAATTACCTGATTCACGTATGTACTCAGAATACCCACATCTAATGTAAACGGTAACACTTAAAAACAAAAAAATATGATCAAAATCACCTATTTTGCTTTGTTTTATATTATACTGACACTATATGCCTTCCCGGCAGACTGACGATAACGAGGTGATCCTATGCAAAACATGAACTATTATTATGACTTTTCCGGACAGAAATTCAATCATCCCTTAAGTCTTAGCATCAACAGCTTTGACCGCAAAGTATTTTCCAGACAGACCAGCCTGGAGCTTTCCTATGTTCTAAAGGGCAGTTATGAGGTGATCACAGAACACATCTCCCACTCCCTGACAGAGCAGGAACTGGCTGTGATTGCACCGGACGAGATCCATATACTGAAAAAACTGCAGCCTGAAAGCGTGATTCTGACCATTCACATTGATTTTGAGCGGATTCCGGAAAATATGCTCGGTTCCTGTAAAAATCTGTTCCATACAATTTTGTGTACTCCGGTAAGCAATGCCGCTCTTTTGCGCTCCCTGAAAGAAGAAATCCGTCGGCTTCTTATGGTTCTTTTCAATGGAGATTCCGCAGATGGAACTGATCTGTTTGCCCTCAATGAGATTATGATGAAGATCCTCTGCATTGCAAAAAAGCAGCGCAACACACCTTTTGAACAGCTTCCTGTGGACTCCACTCACCACGAGAACTACGTGCGGGCAATCCAGTTTATCGACCGCCATTATCAAGAGGATATTCACCTTACAGACATTGCAAAAACGCTTTCTTTCAGCACCAGCTATACCTCCAGACTGTTCACCCGCTATACCGGACTTTCCTTTGTCAAATATCTGTCCTATGTGCGAGTCCGGGAATCTCTGGAGGACCTTCTGGAAGGGAAAGCTTCGATTGAAGAGATTTCCGGAAAATGCGGGATGCCAAACTCCAAGGCCTACTCTCAGATTTTCAAGGAACTCTACGGCATTACACCGAGCACCTATCGGAAGCGTTTCGTAAAAAATCTGCTTCCTCTTCCGGAGCAGGAAACACGTCCGATGGAATTCACACAGAAACAAAAAGAACTGCTTACAAAGGTCTTTCATCTGGATGATACAAACCGTCTTCTCTTTCACGCAGAGGGGATTCAAATCGTGTCAGATGGCGATACACTCCTTTGTACACTTTCTGATGCCCGTCAAAAAGAACTGCTTCTCTCTCAGAAAGAGGACGATATTGTTCTGACGATACGGCCTTCCTGCACAGGAACATAACTGTTTCCTTTCTGTTTTCAGGCATTTTTTGCTATGTTTTTTACAGGAAAATCTATTTTTGCAAAAAACACGACAAATTTTGCCCTGTATTGTGTTGGGAAAGAGAGGATATTTCTGTCTCTGCATATTAAAATAAATGTAGAATTGTACAGGAGGAAATCAAATTATGAATACATATCCAAAACTCTTCTCCCCGATCAAAATCGGAGAAACTACTGTAAAAAACCGCGTATTTATGCCGCCGATCTCTACAAATCTGGCTGACAAAGGATACGTAACAGATGCTTTGGTGGAGCACTACGCTGCCCGCGCGAAAGGCGGTGTCGGACTGATTGTAACAGAAGTAACAACTGTAGAGCCTACTTATGTATATCTTCCGGGAGATATGTCCATCTGTGACGACAGCTATATCCCGGGATGGGAAAAGCTGACTGCTGCCGTCCACAAGTACGGCACAAAGATTTTGCCGCAGCTTTTTCATCCTGCTTACATGGCATTCCCGATCCCTGGTACTCCGCGGCTGATCGCTCCGTCTTTTGTAGGTCCTTACTATGCCAAGGAAGCGCCAAGACCGGTCACTGTTGAAGAACTGCAGGTCATTATCCGCCAGTTCGGCGAGGCTGCTCTGCGTGTAAAAAAAGCAGGCGCTGACGGAGTGGAAATTCACGCCGCTCATGCACATGGACTCCTTGGCGGATTCCTTTCTCCGCTCTACAACAAACGGACAGATGCCTATGGTGGAGATATCAATGGACGCTTAAAACTGACTCTTGAAGTCATTGCCGAAGTCAGAAAAATATGTGGAAAAGATTTCATCATCGATGTACGTATTTCCGGAGATGAATATTCAGACGGGGGTCTGAATTTAAATGATGCCATCTATGTTTCCAAACAGCTCGAAAAAGCCGGTGTGGATATGCTTCATGTTTCCGGCGGAACAACGATCAAAAGAGGAAGCTCCATTCCTGCACCCGGAACAAAAATGGGATCTCACAGCGCGCTCTCCGCAGAGATCAAAAAACATGTTTCGATCCCGGTGGCAACTGTGGGACGCATCACAGAACCATGGCTGGCAGAAGAACTTCTGGAAAATGATAAGGCAGATATCTGCATGATCGGCCGCGCAAATCTCTGTGAACCTGAATTCTGCAACAAGGCTCAGGCCGGACACGAGGAAGATATCCGTCCATGTATCGGCTGTCTGCGCTGCTTAAACGGCATTATGTTCGGAAAACGGGTTGCATGTACTGTCAATCCTTCTCTGGAACCGGAAAATGAAGACACCATCACCCCTGCAAAAGAGACAAAAAATGTCCTTGTTATCGGTGGAGGTCCTGCCGGAATGGAAGCTGCTTACGTTGCTGCAAAACGCGGACATCATGTTGTACTTGCAGACCGTCAGGATTCCCTTGGCGGAACCGTTCGGATCGCTGCCGTTCCGATTGCAAAACAGGATCTGACACAGCTGATCAAATATCAGGCACACAAACTGGAACAGGCCGGCGTAAAGGTTCTTTTAAATACGGAGGTTACACTGGAAACAATCCAGAAGGACTATCCAGATTATGAGGTCATACTCTGTGCAGGTGCGACTCCGATTGTTCCTCAGTTTATGACACAATTTAAAGACTGGATGACTGCGGACGACGTCCTCTATGGAAGGAAGTTCCCGGGACGCAAGATTGTAGTCATCGGCGGAGGCTCTGTCGGATGTGAAACCGCAGATTATCTGGCTCCGGTTCTGAATGACCGTTTCCCCAGAAACCGGGAGATTACTCTGATTGAAATGGCACATGAGATCATGGAAGCAGAAAGTGGTCCGGGAAGAAGTCTGCTTGTCCAGAGAATGATGGAAAAAGGAATCCAGATTCTCTGCGATGCAAAAGTGGAAGAAGTCAATCATACCGTGATCAAATATACAAAAGATGGAAAGACTCACGAGATTACAGATGCCGATACACTCGTTCTTGCAATGGGATACCGTCCGTCTGACACTTTAGAGGAACAGCTGACCTCTGCAGGAATTACCTGTCATGTACTGGGCGACTGCAAAAAACCTGGAAATATCAAAGATGCTGTAACAGAAGGATATCAGACTGCATTGAATTTATAAAATAGAAAAGCTGAGATTTTATCATTCAATTTCCGATGATAAATCTCAGCTCTTTTTTATCGTTTCTTTCCTCTCCCGACGCTTTCTCCCAGCCTTACTTTTGTTTCAATCCCATTAAGAGAATTCTCCCAGATATCCGGATCCGGCATTGCCTTTCCTTTTTGTGTGAGCAGAATGATCGTAGAACCTCCAAATGCAAAATTTCCTTTTTCCTGACCTCTTCGCACTCTTGCCGCCTGATGGCGATTTTCAATTTTTCCCACCATCATTGCCCCTACTTCCATCATTAAAACCGTCCCAAAATTTTCTGAGCAGAGCAGCGAAAACTCTCTTGCATTCTCTTTATAGATTGGGAAACTGTCATTCGCCACCGGATTGACCGTATGCAATACTCCCGGTATTTTCACGTTTTCCGATTTTACTCCATCATCCACATAAATGTAACGATGATAATCTTCCACACAAAGCCGGAACACCCATGCATACCCGCCTGCATAGCGTTTTGCAAGCCCTTCATTTTTCAAAAGACTCTCTGTACTGTAGCTTGTATGTTTGATTTGAAACCGGGAATTTTCTTCAATTTTATAGACACTGAGTCTTCCGTCACAAGGACTGATCAGCCTCTCTGGCTCCCGAATGATTCTTCGTGCTCCCGGAAGTGCTTTTCGTTTAAAAAATTCATTGAAAGAGCGGTACTTTTTCTGCTCATACTGATACATCGGAATCTTGTTCTTCTGGATAAACCACGCAATCAGCACTCTGGAGGCCCGAGAATCCAAAAACGCAGCTCCGATTTCAGAGATATGTGGATTGATCAGTCCCTTCATAAGAAACCTTCCTGTTTCATGCGTGTAAATCCATTCCAGCAGCCGATCCTGTCCTGAACTGCATTCTTCTATGTTTCCTCTTCTGTCTGCCAGCTTCATCCTTTTTACCTCCTTATTGATCTCATCCTTTGAAAACTACATATGCCGGAAAAACCGCGCTCTGCAGAACTCCCACCATCCTCCGTTATAGAACAGGATGAACAGGACTGCGACTCCTACGATTCCGACAAGAACTGCCAGTTCTTTATTCGTTGGTTTGCGGAACTTAAAATCTGCCACAAACAAGATACCGACCACTGCCACTGTAATATGCAGTGCATACAGAAACCAGTGATATCCCGGAAGTATCAGCGATACTACAAAGAGCAGCGGCAGTACGACTGACATGGATGTGATTGGAAGTCCCTGATAGTATTTTCGATTTTCGCTGGTCTCCTGCTGCCGTTTGGTCTCCATGACATTAAAATATCCAAGGCGGATTACTCCGGCAAGCCCATACAGTACTAAAATTGCCATACTGTAAATACGGCGCATGCCCAACTCATAGCATAATACAATCGGAAACACTCCAAAACAGACCACATCACACAGAGAATCAATCTGAATTCCGAACTGCTTCTCATCCTCTGTTCTGTTTTTCTTCGTTCGCGCAATCTTTCCATCAAACATATCGCATAATCCGGAAAGCGCCAGACAGAACACAGCCCACTTTGGATGTCCTGTAACAGCACAAAAAATGCCGATTATTGATGAAGTAAAACTAATATAAGTCAGCACCACCGTATAATCATAAAATCCTATCATCCCTCAACACGCTCCTTTATACACTTCTTTTGTTCTCTTACTTTTTCATTTCCTATCGTAAGCTGCGCCACCACTGTAAATGCAGCACTGATCAGTAATTCTGCATAATATCCCAGTCCCCGGCTTAAAACCATACCCGGAAGCAGCAAAGATCCGAACACCGGGCGAAAAATATTCAAAAATAATGTTTCACTGATCCCCATACCACCGGGAAGCGGCAGCATATCTACCGCAACTGCTATCACTGCCTGAAGAAACAGAATATCAAAGAATGAAGTTCCTGACAGTCCAAACGCCCGATACACAAACCAGGTAGCTGCAAACAAGGCCATTCTCTGAACAAATGTAATTCCGGATACAACCACGATCACGCCCATATGCTCTTTTAAATATACTGCCGTTCCCCGGTAAGTATCCATAGATGCATCCAGCTTTTCCAGCCGTTCTTCTTTGTGTTTCATCAGGCGCAGCTTTTCCAGCAAATGGACGCCTTTTTTCAGGATTTCCTTTGTCAGCACCGGATGAAATACAAGAACTGTCATAAATACCACACAAAACACATTCAATCCCAATCCCAGATAATAGACCGGCAGAATGCCTTCCAGATATCTGTGCAGAAATCCCTGACCAAATATGAGAATCCCGATTCCGATCACAACCAGGACCAGCTTATATGTAATCGTCACAATCATCAATACTACCGTCGATACTGGAATCGGTATCTTTTCTTTCTTCATATAGTATATCTGCATCGGCTGTCCACCGCTTGCCGACGGTGTAATGCAACTAAAGAAAAAACCAACGGAAGAAAACAGAAAACAAGACCGTTTCTTCAACCGGGTTCCATACGATTTCATCATATACCAGATAATAATTGATTCTGACCATATAAAGAATAATACCAGAGCCACTCCCGGCACCAGCCATTGCCACTGTGCCTGTCGAATGGAGTGCATCATACTCTCAAGGTCTTCTCCTCGAAAAACACCATATACAGTCAGACCAAATACAAGTAATAAAAATAAAATATTAAAAACTGCTTTTTTCTTATCTCTCATGTCGTGCTCCTCCTGTCAAATGAAAAATACAGCTTTGTATCCTTTCACAAAATCTTTGATATATCCGATACCACTGTGTTTTCCCGGAAACCGTAAAACAGATCTGCGCCAGGATAACACCACCTGCCACATCCCAGACAACATGCTGTTTTGTCATCAAAGTGGATAAAAACACGCAAACTGCAATCACACAGGACAGGTATTGATACCATTTCGGAATCTCCTGCCCCCCACGAATTCCCAGAAAACAAAACCAGCTTACCAGGCAATGAATGGAAGGAAACAAATTGTCCGCGGCATCAATGGAATAAAGCCAGATCACGGCCTGATTCCAGAATCCGTCTGCCACAATCTCCGGTCTGGTATTGGTCGTCGGAAACAAGACAAAAAAACAGAAACAGACAATCCGGGATATTGCATCTGCTGTAAAAAAGCGATATACACTCTCTTTTTCCTGTCCCGCAATCAAAATGTAATTGATTCCCCAAAACAGATAACATCCAAAATAGATTACCAATGTCCAGGGTATGAAAGGGATCCTCTCATCCAACACAGTCTCAATATTGTAATGATATCGCCCGGATGCAATCCATCTGGCACCATTATATGCCAGTGAGTTCCATAACAATGCCAGTAAAAGCGGCACAATCCCGTACGCCGGAATCAGTTTCTTCCTTACATTGTTCTGTCTGTATCTCATCTTGCCTGCTCCTTCTTCTCCAACATTTGACAGTGTTTAGTATAGTCGTTTTCTGTTTCTTACTCAATAGTCTTTACTGTATCTTTAAGAATCTTTAAGAAATCTTAAAGATTAGAGAGCCTGTTTCCAAGCTCTCCAATGATTATCTGCTTATATTTAATTTTCTCATCAGTGCTTCTTGAAGAACCTGAGAATAATTTACCCCGGCTCTCGTAGCCGCCTCATTCAACCACTCTGGTATGGTTAATGTTTTCTTCACTGCTCTATTATTATGCATTTTTGCATATTCAATTGTATCGCATGCGATATAATTCACAAATTCTCCGTCCTTTAACTCGACTTCTGCCGGAACAGAGACCTTTCATTTTTATTGTGGCGGATCCATGGAACTGATATAATAAAGGTATCAAGAAAACGACAGATCAGAGAAAGGAAGGGGAGCAGAATGGTTATTTGGCTTCTATTTTTAGCAATTATCCTGTGGGTCAATTTACCATCCATTGTACAGAAATGCCTTACGAATAAACTCATAAATAAAGATTACCATCCATCAAATGGACCGCTAAAAATGATTGAATGGTTTCGTCTTTACCCACTTAAAAAGTTATTGCTAGCCTTTATATGGGGATTTTGTGCTTATCAGTCTGTACGGGGATTTAGAATAGTGTGGATTGAAAAACATCAAGAAGTTCTATGGATCGAATTATTCTTTCTTTGTTTTACTTTGTTGACCGCATATAAAATATGGAAATATATCAAAACGCCCTATCATTGTGCAAAGTTCAACACGAATGTTTGTCAGTAAAAATTGGTTCGTTATAAACGGAAACCTCTATGCCAAAAAGTATATAAAGGATTTGCGCTATGTATTTCCAGGAACCAGAAATAATACAATATGGATTACTTATTACAACAATAAAAGACTGACTCTGCCTTTTTCAAGCATTGATTTGTCAGGAGATAACGGCGAAGAAATGAAACGAATACTTAATAAAATAATGCGGGGAGACCAGAGCATTGTCGTAAATGCAAAATAGAAAATCAGGATTATCCACTTAAATGGTAATCCTGATTTTCTATTTTCTCTTCAGTTCTAATTAGTCTTCTGCAACATCTTTCATGCTGAAGCTGAATCTTCCCATTTTATCTTTTCCAAGGCATACAACCTTCACAACATCTCCAATGTTCAGAACATCTTCTACCTTGTTGACTCTCTCTTTGGAGATCTTGGAAATATGAACCATTCCTTCTTTTCCAGGTGCAAACTCAAGAAATGCTCCGAATTCTTTGATGCTGATTACTTTTCCTTCAAAAAGCTGTCCTGCTTCAAAATCTGTTACGATCGTTGCGATCAGCTTCGCTGCTTTTTCCATCGCTTCTTTTTCTGTACCGCAGATAGAAACTGCTCCATCGTCTGTGATATCGATCTTCACTCCAGTCTGCTCGATGATCGCATTGATCGTCTTTCCTCTCTGTCCGACAACATCGCCGATCTTCTGTGGGTCGATCTGCATCTGAATAATCTTCGGTGCATAAGTTCCCACTTCTTTTCTAGGTTCTGCAATTGCTTTATTCATCACTTCATCCAGAATGTAAGTTCTTGCTTTCTTTGTCGCTGCGATTGCTTCTTCAATGATTGGTCTTGTCAGTCCGTGGATCTTAATGTCCATCTGGATCGCTGTGATACCCTTGTGTGTACCAGCCACTTTAAAGTCCATATCTCCGAAGAAATCTTCCAGTCCCTGGATATCTGTAAGAACCAGATAATCATCGTCTGTCTCTCCTGTCACCAGACCTGCTGAAATTCCGGCAACAGCTGCCTTGATCGGCACACCTGCTGTCATCAGTGACATACTGGACGCACATACGCTTGCCTGAGAAGTAGAACCATTCGATTCAAATGTCTCAGATACCGTACGAATCGCATACGGGAACTCTGCCTCGCTTGGAAGTACCGGAAGGAGTGCTCTCTCTGCCAGTGCACCGTGACCAATCTCACGACGTCCCGGTCCTCTGGATGGTTTTGTCTCTCCAACAGAATAAGACGGGAAATTGTAGTGGTGCATATATCTCTTGGAAGTCTCTGCCTCATCCAGTCCGTCGATTCTCTGTGCTTCTGAAAGAGGTGCCAGTGTTGTCACTGTACAAATCTGAGTCTGTCCTCTTGTAAACATCGCAGATCCATGAACTCTCGGGATCAGGTCTGTCTCTGCTGCCAGCGGACGAATCTGATCGATCGCACGTCCGTCCGGACGTTTGTGATCTTTTAAGATCATCTTTCTGACAGTCTTCTTCTGATACTGATAAACTGCTTCCCCTAACACTGCCAGCCATTCTTCGTTCTCTGCAAATGCCTCTTCCAGTTTTTCTGTAATGACACGGATATTTTCTTCTCTTGTCTGTTTGTCATCTGTAAAGACTGCTTCTTCCATCTCTGCCGGTGGAACGATCTCTTTAATCGCCTCAAACAGTTCTTCCGGAACCGCGCAGCTTGTATATTCATGTTTTGCTTTTCCGCATTCTGCCACGATCGTCTCAATAAATGCGATGACTTTCTGGTTCAGTTCATGTGCCGCAAAAATAGCCTCGATCATCTGAGCCTCCGGAACTTCATTTGCTCCGGCTTCGATCATGATTACTTTCTCTTTTGTAGATGCAACTGTCAGCGCCAGATCCGATACTTCTTTCTGTGCTGCTGTCGGGTTGAATACAAATTCTCCGTCAACCAGACCAACCTGAGTCGTAGAGATCGGTCCGTCAAACGGAATATCTGAAATACTTGTGGCAATCGCCGCACCAAGCATTGCTGTCAGTTCCGGACTGCAGTCCTGATCAACAGACATAACCAGATTCTCCAATGTCACGTCATTTCTGTAATCCTTCGGGAACAGAGGACGCATCGGTCTGTCAATGACACGACATGTTAAAATTGCATTCTCAGAAGCCTTTCCTTCTCTTTTGTTGAATCCTCCCGGAATCTTTCCGACTGCATAAAGTCTCTCATTGTACTCTACACTCAGCGGGAAAAAGTCAATCCCGTCTCTTGGCTTCTCAGATGCTGTCGCAGTACAGAGAACTGTAGTATCTCCGTAGTGCATCAAAACCGCACCATTTGCCTGCTTTGCCACTCTGTCAACATCCACGCGCAGAGTTCTGCCGGCAAGTTCCATCTCAAATTTCTTATACATAATATTCTCCTTTTTGTTTGAAACATTTCCCGGAACAAGTGTCTCCGAAACTACTGAAAAAAACACCGGAAGCTTTCGATATACTTTTCAGTGGTCTCGGGTATACATACTTGTCCGCAATCTAGATTATTATACCATAGATATGTATGAATCGCAAGAAATAAAAAGACCTCTGCCTGCCGGATAAACCGACACAGGCAGAAGTCCCTCTTCCATGAATTATTTTCTTAATCCAAGTTTTTCGATCAAAGCACGGTATCTTTCGATATCTACTTTTTTCAGGTATGCAAGCAGTCCACGTCTCTGTCCTACCATTTTCAGAAGTCCTCTTCTTGAGTGGTGGTCTTTTGGATTTGCTTTGAAGTGATCTGTCAGCTCGTTGATTCTTGCTGTCAGGATCGCTACCTGTACTTCCGGAGATCCTGTATCTCCTTCACTTCTTCCAAATTCTGCAATAATAGCCTGTTTCTTTTCTTTTGCGATCATCGTATGATCCTCCTTTAAACTTAATAATAAACCGCCTGGTATTAAGTAACGGTCGGAGTTGTCCGATTACCGAACACCGGCTGAATCCTAAGGTAGTATACCACAGGGATTTTCGGATGTAAAGTCCTATTTTTTCAACTCGATTTTCAAAACAGTATCGATTTCATCCGGCAGCGGATAACTGAATACCGGATTTTCACCCAGCGCCACAAACGGTGTATCTGAATACATAGCTGTATTCCATGCCTCACCCCTCTGCACCTGCGCTCCGCTGGAAAGGAAGGTGATTGTTCCTACCTCCTGCGGGCTGATTCCATACAATGAGAGTGCTCCCAGAGGCGTTTCATAAATATGGGCATATACCGTGTTTCCTTTTTGTGTATAACGTCCCCATTCCGGCTTGTCATACTCGGAAATTCCACATTCATAAAGACTTTCTCCGTTTTGCTCCATCCATTCTCCTACCTGCGTCAGAATTTCCTGACTTTCTTTCGGAATTCTTCCTTTTGCATCCGGTCCTACGTTCAGGATAAAGTTTCCGCCTTTGCTGACACATTCAACCAGTTTGCGGATAATGGTCTGTGATGTTTTGTAAGTATGATCATAATAACAGTATCCCCAGTGGTTGTTCATCGTTGCACAAAGCTCCCACGGGATCGGTTTTCCGTTCAGATCTTTCATTCCTCCCGGCGGAATGATCATTTCCGGACTTGCGAAATCTCCGCTGTAAATATTCGGATGATCTGTTACGATACTTCCGTTCTTCTCTCCGGAACCTTCCAGACGATTGTCAATAATAACATCCGGCTGATGTTTTCTGACCATACGGATCAACTCTTCTGCTTTCCATGTATCTTCACACATGTTGTCATAAGAGAAATCAAACCAGAGAATATCCAGCTTTCCGTAATTGGTCACCAGTTCTTCCACCTGGCCATGCATATATTCCAGATACCGGTCAAAATTGATATTTTCATCTTTATACGCCTCATTTCCGCGCATTGGATGGTGCATATCATTGTATTTCGGATAGTCCGGATGATGCCAGTCAATCAGTGTAAAGTAAAGCCCTACTTTTAATCCTTCCGCACGGAATGCATCCAGAAATTCCCGAACCAGATCCCGTCCGGCCTTTGTATTTGTCGCTTTATAATCTGTCAGTGCAGAATCAAACAAACAAAATCCATCGTGATGCTTTGCAGTCAGCACCGCATATTTCATACCTGCTTTTTTTGCCAGTCTTGCCCATTCTCTCGGATTGTAATCCGTTGGATCAAACTGCTCGAAATATTTCTCATATTCTTCTACTGTCATTCGTTTTTCGGACATTACCCACTCGCCCAGCGCCGGAATGGCATACAGTCCCCAGTGGATAAACATTCCGAATCTTTCTTTCCGGAACCATTCGGTCCGATTCCATATTTCCTGATTCATTACTATTTTCCATATCCTTTCATTTCATAAACAACACCGTTGTGTTCCCGGCTGTCTTCTGCCGCCAGTGCCATCAAATGACTCTCGATGGATTCTGATGCGGCGCTTACGCTTTTTGCAGTTCCGCCTCCTGCCACCAGTTCCACAAAGTCTTTCATCATGGAGACATCGCTTCCGCTGTGTCCACCTTTTGGTACTTTTACCTTGATCTTTGTTGTATTTCCAGACGCAAAATCTTCCACAATGATTTCATTTTCTTCCATGTTTCCGCGAATCTGTCCTTTTGTTCCCATCAGATTGATGATCCGCTCGCATTTATTGGTAAACGCACACATTGTCATACTTGCTGTCACACCATTGTCAAACTCCAGATTTACTACCTGATGATCTACCACATCGTTGTCACAGTGGTAAACACACCTTCCATATGGTCCGTCTTTCAATGCATCCAGCAGAGATTTTTTATCCGTCTGAAGACTTACCACTTTTGCAAATGTTCCGCCTTTTTCCTCTAAATCCTCCAGATAGAATCGAGGTGCAAAATACGGACATTCATCCCGGTGTACACATCCGTCCAGACAGTGAGCCGGAGCATCTTCTGGTGCATTTTCTTCTTTAAAATGCATCAGATTTCCGAAA
Organism: Mediterraneibacter gnavus ATCC 29149; assembly: GCF_008121495.1. NCBI lineage: Bacteria > Bacillati > Bacillota > Clostridia > Lachnospirales > Lachnospiraceae > Mediterraneibacter > Mediterraneibacter gnavus. Next base: position 3,344,412 of record NZ_CP043051.1, read on the forward strand.
CTTGTAAGTCTTGTACAGGACGCACCTACGAGCCATAATAAGATGTCCATATCATGACAGCACTTCTGCAGGATCATCGGACTGCTTAAGGACTTGTTTCTCCAGTTACCACGTACAAAGCTGTGTGCCATATGCCAGTATCCCACACTCTCAATATGCTGGATATCAACAAGCTGACCGATCGCCCCTTCATCCAGAAGCCGTTTCAGCTCTCTGAAAAATGGAGAATAACGCAGCACGTGGCAAATACTGATCACCTTGTCATAATTCTTTGCGATCTCCCCGATCTCGATCAGTTCAGATTTTACAGGTGAGATCGGTTTTTCACATAAAATGTGATAGCCTTTTTCCACGGCCAGCTTCAATGCCTCATAATGCATCTGATCCTGTGTACAGATCAGAACACAGTCCGCCATTTTCGGACGGTTCAAAAGCTCCATGTCCGATTCCACAGCGTTTTGAGGTGCAATATCATGAAGCTTTGCAAACTCTTCCCGTCGATCCGCTCTTGGTTCCGCTACTGCTACAAATTTCAATTCATTGGGATAATCCAGGGCATAAGAGGCATAAGCCTCTGCCCCTCTCTGTCCGGCTCCCAAAAGAATGGCTGTTACTTGTTTCATGTTTTTTCTCTCCTTTTAGCCTTTTACTGCCCCACCAGACAGTGCTTCAATAAAGTACTTGCTGAAACAGCAGAACAAGATCACCGGCGGAAGCAGAATTACAACGATTGCGGAAAACATTCCGTTGTAGTTCGTAGAAAATGCATTCTGGAACTGTGCCAGAATCGCCGGAACAGTCTTCAGTTCTTTTGTTGTCAGTACCATAGATGCCCAGTAGTATTCATTCCAGTAATTCATAAACGCCAGCATTGCTGCTGTCAGGATTCCCGGACGTGCGATCGGCAGCATGATCTTGAAAAATGTCTGTGTATAACCGCAGCCGTCAATACGCGCTGCTTCTTCCAGCTCTACCGGTATCGTCAGGAAATAGTTTTTGATGACCATAAAGCTGACTGCGATACCGCTGCATGTATAGATTAAAATCAATCCTGCATGCGTATCGTTGATTCCCATACTGTTGATCAGATTATAAACCGGGAATGTCATCGCTGTCGGTGGAATAAACAATGTAGACATCAACATGACGCTGACCACCGATTTAAATTTAAAGTTCATTCTTGCCACAACATACGCTGACATGGAAATCATGATGATACTTAATACGACAGAAATACCTGCCACTTTAAAACTGTTAAAGAAGTATCTCATAATATGCATGTCCCGGAATACTCCGATATATCCATCAAAACAAAGTGCACTTGGCAGAGTAAATCCCGGCTCTGCCAGAGGATCTGCCTTCAACGAGGAAATTGCCACCCAAATAACCGGAAACAGGGAGATGAAACATACCAGAATCATCACAACATACGAAACGATCTTTCCAAAAGTCCCCACTCCATGGACCGCTTCATTTTCTTTGCCTTTTCTCTGTCTGCTCATCATCTTCTGCCTCCTTTCTGTTTTCTCTCACGAAACAGCATGTTAATGATCAGGATCAATACCAGACCTCCCAGGATCTGAATCGCACCGATCGCATTTGCACGTGCGTACTGTGCTCTTGGACTGACAACTGCCAGTTCACGAATCAGGAAGCTGATACTCTTTGTTCCTGCTGCTCCGTTCGTCAGGAAATAAACTTCATTATACAACAGGAATCCTGCGGATACGGAGAGAATACTGATTGTCTTTATTGTATCTTTAATCAATGGAAGAACGATACAACGATCCAGTGTCCATCCTTTGGCTCCATCCAAAAGTGCCGCCTCACGAACCTCTTCCGGTATTGCAGAAATCTGTCCCAGAACCATGATCATGTTTGTTCCTGCAAAGAAGATGTATGCGCAGGTCAAAGCGATCATATTTACCTTTGGTATAAACAGTACGTTGTCCTGGAAATTCGGCACAAAAACACGGATAATTTCATTGATAATACCATACTTCGGATTGTACAGCTGTAAGAAGATCAATCCCATTGCTGCCGAAGAAATAATATTCGGTATCACGTAAATATTTCTTGTCAGCTTCCATCCTCTGCATTTCTTGGAGATTACCAGCGCCACTCCTGTCGCGATCGGAACCTGGATTACAAGTCCGCACAATGCCCAGATACAGGAATTTCTAAGTCCTTCCCAGAAATACGGATATTTCTCAAAAATATATTTATAGTTGTCAAACAGATGTCCAAAGGAATACATCTGCATATCATTCAAATTCGTGTAGTCCCATTTTGCAAAGGAACTGATGACCACCGTTGCGATCGGATATAAATAAAACACACAAAAGCAGACCAGAGTCGGTAAAAGAAAGAAGAGAATAAACGCATTCTTTCTCAACTTTTGTTTTTTTCCGGTTATTTCCATTTTGCTACCTCCTACTCTGGAAAATTTCATAGAGAAGGAAGCTGCTCCTTAAATACCTCCTGCAAAGAGCAGCTTCCATGATTTACAATTAACCGATCAGACCGATCAGTTCACTCTTTAATTCTTCAAATTTTGCATTTACATCAGTTCCGGAAACGGTAGATTCGATCAGTTTGTTACCGATCGCATTTGCAATATCTGTTCCCCATGTAGAATCGATTGTTGCAATCACATATTCTGCATCATTTGCCTGAGAACATGCCTCTGCAAGAAGTTTTGTTTTCTCGTCAGATCCTTCTGCCAGTGCATTCAGATCCAGTGTTGTTGTACATGGGTTTGCACCTACTTCTTTGAAGATCTTTGTCTGTACTTCATCACTTGTCATATATTTTACAAATTCCAGTGCCAGTTCTTTTTCTGCATCACTCATATCATTTGCTGCTGTGATTCCGCCGCTTGCAGAAGATAAGGAAACGCTTCCCGGGAAGATTGCCGGTTTAAAGTTTGTAGTATCTTCAAATCCGCCTGCTGCCCATACTCCGTTGAAGAACACTGCAGACTGTCCTTTGTTGAAGTCTGCTGCCCAGTCGTTTGCACCGTCATCGGCATTGCTGCTGGCATTGGAAGATCCGTTTTTCTGATCCATATTTGCCACCTGTTTGAATGCTTCTTCAAACTCTTTGGATTCGATTGCTTCTTCTGTCAGAGGCTCTCCTACGATTTTTCTTCCATTTTCGGACATACCGAGGATTGCGTTAAAGCATCTTGTAGATCCCTGACCGGCACCATATGCATACACATCTCCGCCTGCGGAACGTACTTTTTCCATTGCTCCTTCAAAATCGCTCCAGTTCTTCCATGTATCCGGTGTTGTTGCTCCTGCGTCTTTTAACACCTTGTCATTGTACCAGTATCCCAGTGTCAGAAGCTGATCGTGAACCGTATAAATCTTTCCATCCACGTCGTTCTGTGTATAGTTGATTCCAACGTTGTCTTTGATCCCTTCTTCATCTATGTATGGTTTCATGTCAAGGAGCAAATCCTGACTGATCGCTGCCAGTGATACAGACCGTCCTGCCAGATCCACCATATCCGGATAGCTTCCGCCTGCCACTTTATTTTCTACCACACTGTCGATATCCTCTGTCGGAATTGCTTTAAATTCCACTTCTCCATCTGCATGCTCTTTTGCAAACTCGTCATAGATATCGCGCATAACCTGTGCAGGTGCCCATTCGCTTGCATCCTGATAATATCCATGATAAAACTCCAATACCTTGTCATCAGATGCTTCTGTTTTCTTTTTGCCGTCATCTGTTTTCTCAGAGTCACCGGATTTCCCACATCCGGAAACGACTACTGTTGCCGCCATAGTTGTAGCCAAAATCAGGCTGATGATTCTTTTCTTTTTCATTACTAAATCCTCCTTCGATTTCCTGTTGAATTTAGAATATCATGATCATCAGCCTGACTCTATGGATAGAATTGACACTTTCTTGCATTATTTCTGGTTTTTCCGTGTCAATTTCCTGTTTTTTGTAATATATTTATGATTCTGCCGTTTTCTTGTAATTTATTTACCTCTGTTTTGTCATATTTATGAAAAGCGCCATACCATTTTCATGATATGACGCTGCAACTATTGATATAAATTTGTACAAAACTGCTCTTCATCCAAAGTCCCGTTAAGAACTTCCATAATCTGGTTCCGAAAGTTTTCCAGCTGATCTGCCGTCCAGAGATTGTCCGGCACCTCAATGATACGGTCTGCTCCACGAATTGCTTCCACAGCATTGCACATCCTCGGAATCTGCTCCTTATATTCTTCCAGATGTATCTTTGGGCTGGACGGCATTTGTCCGGTTTCCAGAAGAATCCGCTTCTGTACCTTTTCGCTGAGCATATACTTTAAAAATTCAACACTGGCATCCATTGTCTCTTGATTCCCGGTATTGCCTACAATATATCCCAGACATACGGAAGAACTGGCGATCGTGCTGCCATTCTTTCCCGGAAACGGTGCATAGCAGGCATCGATTTTTTCATCGATCAGCTTACTTGCCCACACTCCATTGATATACATGGCTGTATTTCCACTGTTGAACATACTTCCTTCGTCCCTGTATCCATAATTTTTGTCTGTACTGTCCCCATATTGTCTGATCTGCTTCATTGTCTCTAAAACCGGAAAAAGTTCTTTTGCACTTAGCATCATCGAATGATTTTCCACTGCGTCCTGTGCTTCTTTGGAAGTGTCCAAAAGCAGGGCATCTGCCAGATAAGCACTGTTTTCTTTCGTAATCTGTACCGGGATCACCGATTTTCCTTCATTCTGTGACCAGCTCTGTATCTTCTCACAAGCCTCCAGAAACTCATCCCAGGTCTCCGGTACCGATTCAATCCCCGCTTTTTCAAAAATATCCGCGTTATACCAGTATCCCCCTCCAAGCAACAGTACATCTGACAGGGTATACAGCTTCCCGTCCTTCTGCCAGTAGGAAATGATCTCCGGCGCTACAGAGTCTGCAAATTCCTGATCTTTCTCCAGATAAGGCATAAGGTCTGCCGCTTTGTTTTTTTCTTCCATAAAGCGGTACACCGAATCTTTTCCGTAGCCTCCTGTAAAAATCAGATCCGGAACCTCTCCAACAGAAAGCATGTTTTTTGTCTTTTTGATCACCTCATCCGATGAAGTCATGGACATCAGATTCAGCTTGATCTCCGGGTGCTCTTTTTCAAAATCCTTATAAATCTGCCGCATTCTGACATGCTCCGATTCCATGGAGCCCCAACCATGTATCAGCGTAATCTCTGTCTGCTCCGCGCTCTCCTTACTGCAGCCTCCGAGCAGACAGGCCGTCATAAGAAGCAGTAAAACCCACGTTCCTTTTCTCATAGATTTCTTCCTCCGGACTGCTCGTATTCCTTTGGCGGACATCCTGCATATTTCTTAAACACCTTTGAAAAATATGCCGTATCCTCAAAACCGGTCAATGCTGCGATCTCATAGATTTTCTTGTCTCCTCTTAAAAGCAGTTCTTTGGCTTTTTCCACACGAAGAGAATTAATCGTATCAAACAGGTTCTCTCCTGCCTTCAATTTGTAAAACCGACTCAGATAACTGGAGCTGACATGGACTGCCTCCGCAATATCCGCCAGTGTCAGGCGCTCTGTATAATGGTTCCGGATATAGGTCTGAACACGCTTTAACAATGTATCTGTCCCATCTCCCTCTTCTGCATTCTGCGGCACGATCAAAATCTGCTCTGCACTTCTTCCCTTGGCGTAGGCCTTTGTCTGTTCATAGAGCAAGGAAGAATCATCTCCCTGCTGATAGGCCCGGCTGCACAAAATCTGCGGCGTCTCTCCAAGAAAGTTTTTACAAAAGGCTTTCATTTTCTCACAACAGCTGAAGATTTCCTCTGTCCGTTCACTGTCATTGACTGTAAGCACCAGTCCTTCTTCCTCCGTTCCGGATGAAAGAGCGCGGTATTCAAACGAATGAAAGGCATGCAGAAAGAATTTTCTCACCTTTTCACCCTGACGCACCGGTGTTACCAGGAGCATCCGATACCAGGTCATATTTTTACTCTCCAGCCGCTGTTTGATATTTGCAATGGCTGCCGGAATTTCTTCCAGAGCTGCTGTTTTTACAATATAATCACTCACCTGGTACTGAATTGCCTTTCGTGCATACTGAAAATCCGCATACGCAGTCAGAAAGATCACAGACGTCCGGATATGATTTTTATAAATGTATTCCGCAACTTCCATGCCGTCCATCAGCGGCATTTTTATATCAATGATCGCAATATCCGGCGGACAGCTGCGGATCTGTTCCAACAGATCCTGACCATTCTCCGCAACATAGATCAGCTCGCATCCAAGCTCCTCCCAGGGAATCAGCTTTTCCAACCCTTCCCGGATATATGGTTCATCATCTGCAATCATCACTCTCCACATGACTTTCTTCCCCCTTTTTCCAACGGCAGACACATCGTTACACAAGTACCCGCACCCGGTGTACTCTCAATCTTCATCGATGCTTCTTCACCGTATATCGTATGAAGCATCTGCTGTGTATTGGTAAGACCGATGTGCGTATGCTTCTCATCTTCCACCGCCTGCCCTTTGTTCTTCTTCTGCTCTTCCACATCAAATCCGACTCCGTCATCTTTGATCTGAATCCGCAGCTTCCCATTTTCTTCTTTTGCTTCCACCCTGATATGACCGCTTCCCGGTTTCGGTTCGAGACCGTGTGAAACAGCGTTTTCCACCAATGGTTCCACACTCAGCCGCGGAATTCTGGCATTTTTCACTTCTTCACTGCAAAGTATATCATATGTAATCTTTCCTGCAAACCGCTCTCCCTGTAAAAGCAGATAAAACTCGATCAACTCCATCTCCTGAAATAACGGGATTTCAATCTCTCCGTTCCGGAAAATCTTTCCCTGAATCAGTCTGGAAAATGCGCTCAAAAGCTTTTGCAGTTCTTTGTTTCCCTGCAATCCTGCTTTCATACTGAGCATGGATAAAATGTTAAACATGAAATGCGGATTGATCTGAGACTGCAAATATTTTACCTGAGCCTGTGTAGCAAGAAGCTGTTTTTCATAGACTTCCGTGATCAGATTTTTGATCTGCCCGGTCATCTCATTAAACCGTGTGCTGATCTCATCAAACTCTCTTGTATCAAATTCCCGCATCTGCGCATCCAGTCTGCCGTTTCCAAATTTCCGGATATCTTCTCCGATAAACTTCAGCGGACGTGTCATTCTCATGGATACCGCAAATACGACAATCGCCGTGATTCCGATCACGATTAGAAAAATCACTGCAAAAGGCTGTACGGTGGAACGAATCGAGGCATAGATCAGATTCTTGGGAAGTGCCATCCTCAGTTCAATCCCAAATCCGGTTTTCCCTCCATAAAAGAGAGTCATCTGATTTCCGATCTTTTCCTCACTGCTTCCCAAATCCTGAATTTCCAGCATCTGTTTTGCCTGTTCTTTTCCCTTTTCATTTGCAAACAGAATCTGTCCTTTTTCTCCTGTGATCAGCCAGCTGCTTTCCGGATATTCTTTTGTTTTGGAAAACAACGTATCCACCGCACTTTTTCCAAGGGAAATAATGCAGCAGCCGGACTCCTCCATCTCCTCATTGTATACACGCATACATACATACGCGCGTTCATCATGTGTCATATACCAGTATTCATTGCTGCTTTTCAAAAAACTGGAATTGATTTCTTTATAAATTTGATTCTGAAGCTCCATATTTTCCACTGTCTCCGGGTAGAAACGACTGCTCACCCATTCTCCGTTTTCATTAAACAGATAGATGCAGTCGATAAACGGAGAGGCGGAATCAACCATATTCATTTCCGAAAACAAATCGGTACTGTTTGCAAACTGCTCCCTTGCTTCTTGCTCATTGTACGCTTCTCCCGCGATAAAATGTTTCAGCACATTATTATGCCGCAGAGAAATCACCATATTTTCCATATTTTTGATTCTTGTATCAAACTGCCCGCTTGTATTCTCGAGATAAAATTCCAGGTCAGAACGAGCCTGTCTCGAAAAATGAAAAACGGACAACACCATCTGTGCGATTCCAAGAATCAATGTCGAAATAATACAGGCCGACAAAGTCAGAAAGATCAGCTTTGTACGAAAACTTGGTTTTTTCTTCCCTTTCTTCATAAACCACCTCACTGCTGCGCCCGAAAATACTCCATACCAAATAAAATATCTCGATCCACCTGTGTTTTTAACTCCTCCAGAGATGCAAATCTGCTCTCCGGTCTCTCAAACGCACAGAATTCAATCTCCACATATTTTCCGTATGCATCTCCCTTATAATCAAATACATACACCTCTGTCAAAATCCGTTTTGCATCCGTTACCGTCGGTTTGATCCCCAGATTGCCGATTCCGCAATACCAGGTTCCATCCATTTTTACTCTGCATGCATATACGCCAAACCGGGGGGCTGCTTTTTCGGGCTTCCATGCGACATTCAAAGTGGGAAATCCCAGCGTTCTCCCGAGCTTTTGTCCATGCTCTACAACGCCCTCTGTACGGTATCGGTATCCCAAAAGCTTTTCTGCAAGTTCCACATTGCCGACTTTCAGCGCCTCTCTGATATAGGTACTGCTGATTTCCCTTTTTCGATACACTGCCTTTTCTACAATCTCCAGCTCATATCCATAGCGCTTTGCATACTGTTTCAGCATACAGATATCTCCTCGCTTCTGATGACCAAAATGAAAATCTGTTCCCACTGCAATGTATGCGGCATGCAGTTGTTCAATCAGGATCTTTTCAATAAATTCCTCTGCTTCCATCTCACGGATTGCCTCAGTAAACGGACAGATGATCAGCGTATCTACACATCCTTCCAGATATGCTTTCTTTTCCTCGCCTGTCATCAATGCTTCTTTCCCCATATCAAATGCAAAAACAACACTTTCCGCTTTTTCCTGATCCGCAAATCTTTGAATCCGGCTGATCAGTTCCTGATGTCCTCGGTGAAGACCGTCAAACTTTCCGAGTGTGACAGCTGTCCTGTTTTCTGTCTGATATTTGCTTAAGTCTGTTACGTACTGCATAATCATCCTCTTATTTCTTCCTGATCCAGAAACATCTTTTCCACAGTAAGTTTTTTCCTGTTTTTATCAAAACAGAAGATACCGATAAAATGATTTTCCAGATCGTATACACGTATCCATTCCTGATTTTTTCTTTCTTCCATATCTGTTACAAAGCGGATTGGAATCTCATTTCCGTTATACGCAAGCGCCTGCCCCTCTTTTTTTACCGTCACGGCAGGATATTGGAAAAACACTGCATCCAGAGGGGTTATAATCTCTGAAAGCTTTCCTTCCTCTCTTTTTTTCTGTATTTCTGAAAGCTTCAGACTGCTCTCAATCTCAAAACGGCTCACCTTTGTACGAAGAAGCGACTCCATACATCCAAAGCAACCCAGCTTTTCACCGATATCGTGACACAATGTCCGGATATAGGTTCCCTTGGAACAGGAAACCTCCATCCTCACACGCGGCAGTGCCATTTCCAGGATCCGGATCTCTTTGATTTCAACTTTGCGGCTTTTGCGCTCGATCGTCTTCCCTTCCCGTGCCAGCTCATACAGCTTTTTGCCGTTTACTTTCAGTGCAGAATACATGGGCGGTATCTGATCATATTCCCCCACAAAACTCATCACACAGTCTTTTACCTGCTCCTGCGTGAGTCCTTCTGTCTCTCCCACTCTCAGCACAGTTCCTGAAATATCCTGGGTATCGGTCTCTTTTCCAAGCAACAGGACCGCCTCGTATGTTTTATCCTTTTCCGTGAGCATATCACATACCTTTGTTGCTCTTCCCAGACAAACAGGAAGCACGCCTTCCGCATCCGGGTCCAGCGTGCCTGTATGTCCGATCTTCTTCTGCCCCACAATTCCACGCAGCTTTGCCACTACATCATGGGATGTGTATCCTTTTTCTTTGTATACGTTCAGAATTCCATTTACCATAACAATTCCTGTCTTTCTCTTCTATGCCTCTTTTAGCTGCAATGTAATCTGTCTAAGCAGATTGTTGATCACATCGTGCGCAGAACCTTTCATTGTAACCCCTGCTGCACGCACATGACCGCCTCCACCAAAATACTGAGCAATACTGCTTACATTGACTTTGCCCTTGGAACGCAGACTGACCTTATACTCCCGGGTGTCCGTCTCATGCAGAAAAATCGCCACTTCCACACCTTTTGTCTGCCGAAGCTGAGCCACGATTCCCTCCAGATCGCTTGGAACTGCCTCGAAAAATTCCATCTCTTTTCTGGATACAACAGAAACGACCACCTGTTTTTCTAAAACCAGCATGCTTTCTAAAAGCGCTCTCCCTAAGATCTGATTCTGGATATAGGTCTTCTCAAAATAAGTTTTTTCGATAATCTCACTGCCGTCAATTCCTTTTCTAAGCAACTGTGCGGCTGCCTCCATCGTCTCCGGAGAGGTACAGGAGTACTGAAATACTCCCGTATCATGTGCGATTCCCATATACAGTGCTTCCGCACATGCCTTACTGATCTTCTCATCTTCCAGAAGTGTATAAACCAGCTCTGATGTAGAACTTGCCTCCGGGCGAATGTAATTTAACTCTGCAAATGCATCATTGCTCACATGATGATCGATACAAACCGTATGTGCAGCCTGTCGAAGTAACGGTGCAAACGGTCCGAGCCGCTGTTCGTCCCCACAGTCCAGACAGATAAACAGATCATATGCCGTCTCTTCTGAAAGTGTATGTCTGATTTCCTCTGTACGCGAGATTATGGAAAAGGATGCCGGTATCTTTTCCAGATACAGATCAACTTCTATTTCCGGAAACTGCTCTGTAAGATACAGGTACAATCCCATCGACGATCCTACACAGTCTCCGTCCGGCCGAACATGACCGGAGAGCGCGATCCGCTTCTTTCCCTTCAAAATATCAGATAATACAATTTTCATGCTTATTTATTCATCCTCACTTTTCAAATCTTTGGTCAGATCATTGATTTTTTTCGTCATATTGACACCGTATTCAATGGACTGATCCATGATAAACCGGATCTCCGGTGTATTGCGCATGTTGATCGTTCTTGCCAGTTCACGCCGGATATATCCTTCTGCACTCTGAAGTCCTGTGATCGTATCTTCCTGGGCTTTCTTATCTCCCAGCACGCTGATGTATGCCTTACATGTCTTCAGATCAGGTGCTACTTCCACCGCTACCACGGAAGTCATCGGCGCCACTCTCGGGTCCTTGATGCCTCCGCGTAGGATGTTGCTCAGTTCTCTTTGGACTTCAGTATTGATTCTTGTGTTTTTAATACTGTTTTTCCTCATAACTGCTCCTTATTTTCTTTCTATTTCTACCATCTTGTATGCTTCTACAAGATCGCCTTCTTTGATATCATTATAGTTTTCAAATACGAAACCGCACTCGTATCCGGCTCTGACTTCTTTCACATCATCCTTGAATCGTTTCAGAGATGCCAGAGGTCCGTCAAAGATCACAATGCCGTCACGTGTCAGACGAACAGAACAATTTCGTTCAAAAGTACCGTCCTGTACATAAGAACCTGCAATCGTTCCCACTCCGGATGCCTTAAATGTCTGACGTACTTCTGCGTGTCCCAGTACCTTCTCTTCAAATACCGGATCCAGCATACCTTTCATTGCCGCTTCCACATCTTCAATCGCATTGTAGATGACTCTGTAAAGTCTTAAGTCAACGCCTTCACGGTCTGCAATCTCCTTCGCTGTCGCATCCGGACGCACGTTAAATCCGATGATGATCGCATTGGAAGCAGATGCCAGAATCACGTCGGATTCATTGATCGCACCAACTCCGCCGTGAATGATCTTGATCACAACTTCTTCATTTGACAATTTGATCAGACTCTGTTTGATTGCTTCCACAGAACCCTGTACATCTGCTTTCACTACGATGTTGAGTTCTTTTAAGTTTCCTTCCTGAATCTGATTGAACAGATCATCCAGAGACATCTTGGATTTTGTCTCTTCAAGCATCTTCACTCTGTGCTGTGAAATAAATGTCTCTGCAAAGTTTCTTGCTTCTTTTTCTGACTCGCATCCCACAAAGACTTCTCCTGCCTGCGGAACCTCATTCAATCCGAGGATTTCTACCGGCTGGGACGGACCTGCTTCTTTTACACGTCTTCCCCTGTCATCCATCATGGCTCTTACTTTTCCGTGTGCGGATCCTGCTGCAATGGCATCTCCCACACGAAGGGTACCTTTCTGTACGAGCACTGTCGCAACAGAACCTTTTCCTTTATCCAGCTCTGCCTCGATCACAAGTCCTCTTGCCACACGGTTCGGATTTGCTTTGAGCTCCATCACTTCTGCTGTCAGAAGAACCATCTCGAGAAGCTCCTGAATTCCTTCTTTTGTATGCGCGGATACCGGTACGAAAATCGTGCTTCCGCCCCAGTCTTCCGGAATCAGTTCATACTCTGTCAGTTCCTGTTTTACACGCTCAATATTTGCACTTGGCTTATCGATCTTATTGATCGCTACGATAATTTCAATTCCCGCTGCTTTGGCATGGTTGATCGCCTCGATCGTCTGCGGCATCACACCGTCATCTGCTGCAACTACAAGAATCGCAATATCTGTAGAATTTGCTCCTCTCATACGCATTGCAGTAAACGCCTCATGTCCCGGTGTATCCAGGAATGTGATCTTTTCTCCGTTGATCTCTACTACAGAAGCACCGATGTGCTGTGTGATTCCACCTGCCTCGCGGTCTGTCACACTGGTATCACGGATCGCATCCAACAGAGAAGTCTTTCCATGGTCAACGTGTCCCATAACACATACAACAGGAGGACGTTTTACCATAGTAGCTTCATCTTCTTCATCTTCTTTGAGAAGCTCTTCAATGACATCTACAACTTCTTCTTTTTCACAAAGGATCTCAAATTCCATTGCGATTTCTTCTGCTGTCTCAAAATCAATTTCCTGATTCACTGTTACGATCTTGCCCTGCATGAACAGTTTCTTTACGATCACAGACGGTACCACTTTCATCTTGTCTGCCAGTTCCTGAATTGTCAGTACTTCCGGGATTGTGATCTGTTTGATTTCCTCTTCCTTTTTCACTTCCGGCTTTGGCTGTGGTCTCTGCACTTCTACTGTCGGCTTCTGCTTTCTGCCTTTTTTGCCCTTGCTTTCAAATCCTTCTTCTCTGTTTTCTTTTTTCTTGTAATCTTTTTCTTTATCTTTTGCTTTATTGCGCTGCGGTTTCTGCTGCTCTACCAATGGCGACGGAATTGAATTTCTGTCGTTTCTGTCATTTCTGTCGTTTCTTCTGGAATCCGGACGCTGACCATTTTTTGCCCCCTCGTCCTGGCGACGGTTTCCTCTCTGACCGTTTGGAGCAGAAGACGGACGCTGCCCGTTTCTTCCATCTGCCGGACGATTCTGACGGAAACCGCCTCTCTGTCCCTCTTCCGGACGTCGGTTTCCTGCCGGGCGTCCTTCCTGTGGTCTTCTGTTCTCTCTCTCTCCATTTGCCTGCGTCCCTCTCGCCGGACGATCCTGACGGGATCCATTCTGACCGGAAGCCGGACGCTGTCCGTTTCTTCCGCCTGCCGGACGATCCTGACGGGATGTTCCCTGTGTGTTCTGTCCATTTCCCGGACGGGATCCTCCCGGGCGGCGGTTTCCGCTCTTCGAATTCTGTGGGCGGAATACCTGTACGATATTTTTCTTTTTCGGAGCATCTTCCGATGTTCCTTTTCCTGCGTGCCCGCTGCGCAGTTCTGCTACGACCTCATCCGGAATGGAGCTCATGGAAGTTTTCGCCTCCACATTCTTTTTCTCCAGAATCTCCATCAGGTCTTTATTTTCCATCCCCAGCTCTTTTGCCAGTTCATGCACTCTTAATTTCGTCATACTCAAACTACCTCCTCTATGCAATCGTATTATTTTTTATTTCCAGTTGTTTTCGAATTCCTTTTGCAAATCCTTCGTCCAATATCGCCAGAGATGCACGGAACTCTTTTCCCATTGCATGCCCTAAGGTATCTTTATCTCCGTAAAAATAAATTGGAACCTCATAAAACTTACACATATCCCGGAATTTCTTTTTGGTGTTATCCGATGCATCTTCCGCTACGATCACCAGTGCAGCTTTCCCGGATTTTGTCTCATTTTCTGTCATGAATTCACCACTGGCACATTTTCCTGCCTTTGTGGCCAGCCCGATCAGGGACAGCACTCTATCTTGCTTCAAATTGTTCCATCTCCTTTTCCAGCCGTTCATATACTTCTTTTGGAATTGCCTGCTTAAACGAACGTTCCAGCCCTTTATTTTTTGCCGCCTTTGCAAAACACTCACTTGAAAGACAGACATAAGCACCCCGTCCGTTTTTTCTGCCGGTCGTATCCAATACAAATTCATCGTCTTCTGTCCGCAGAACTCTGAGCAGTTCCTTTTTGGCTTTCATTTCTCCACATCCGACACATTTGCGCATCGGAATTTTCTTTTTACCGTTCAAATACCTCACCTCTCAAAAGAGTTTATTCTTCCTCTGCCTCTACAAACTCAATCTCTTCGTATGCATCTGCATCTTCCGGATATCCGTCTGTATAGTTGACAGTTTCCTCATAATCCTCTGCATATCCGTCTTCTTCCATCATGTTCATCTGATCCATGTAATCCTCCGGGAGTTCTCCGGACTCGATCGCCTGTGTCTCGCTCTTAATGTCGATCTTATATCCTGTCAGACGCGCTGCCAGCCTTGCATTCTGACCTTCTTTTCCGATTGCAAGAGACAACTGGTAATCCGGCACAATAACACTTGCCACTTTTTCATCCGGATCTGCCATAACAGAGATCACCTTTGCAGGACTTAAGGCATTCTCGATCAGAAGAGCCGGGTTATCACTCCAGTTGATGATGTCGATCTTTTCTCCTCTGAGCTCTTCCACAACCGCATTGACTCTGGCACCGTTCATTCCGACACATGCTCCGACCGGATCTACATTCTCATCATTTGACCATACAGCCATCTTTGTACGGGATCCTGCCTCACGGGCAATGCTCTTGATTTCAACGGTTCCGTCCTTCACCTCTGCAACTTCTGCTTCAAACAGACGTTTCACCAGTTCCGGATGTGTACGGGAAACCAGGATCTTTGGTCCCTTCGGAGTGTTCTTCACTTCTACAATGTACAATTTAATGCGGTCTGTCGGTTTAAACACTTCTCCTTTGACCTGCTCATTTTCTGTGAGCATGGCATCTGCTTTACCCAGATTGACACTGATATTTTTGCCAACATAACGCTGCACAATACCTGTTACAATGTCTTTCTCTTTTTCAAAATACTGATCGTATACTACTTTTCTTTCTTCCTCGCGGATCTTCTGAAGAATCAGGTTTTTCGCATTCATTGTTGCAATACGTCCAAACTCTTTGGACTGTACCGGAACCTGACAAACATCTCCGATCTGCAGTGCAGAATCAATCTCTTCCGCATCTTCCAGTGTGATCTCGATTGCCGGATCAAACACTTCCTCAACTACTTCTTTTTCTGCGTAAACAGCATAATCACAGGTCTCTCTGTTCATGATCACCTTGATGTTATCCGATGTCCCGAAGTGGTTTTTGCAGGCACTGATGAGAGAGTTTTCAATCGCATCCATCATGGTATCTCTGCTGATGTTCTTCTCTTTTTCAAGAATTGTCAAAGCTTCCATTAATTCTGTGTTCATTGTTTCATTTCCTCCTAATTTAAAAATCCAACGCTAAACGGATAAGTGCAATTTCACTTTTTTCAAATGTCTGTGTACTGTCATCTTCATATGAGATCGTCACTGTGTTCTGATCAAATTCTTTCAGAATTCCAACAAATTCTTTCTGTCTGTTAATCGCACGGTACGTACGGATCTCCACTTCCTGTCCCACGCTTCTGATAAAATCTTTTTCTTTCTTCAAAGGTCTTCCAAGCCCTGGAGAGCTCACCTCAAAAATATAGGAATCTTCGATGTAGTCTTTCTCATCCAGAATGTCTGAAAATCTTCTGCTTACCACTTCGCAGTCATCCACTGTGATCCCTCCCGGCTTGTCGATATATGCTCTCAGATACCAGTTTCCTGCTTCTTTTACATATTCTACATCTACCAGCTCGAATCCCTGTTCTGCTACGATCGGCTCTAAAAGTTCTTCTGTCTGTTTTTCATATTCTTCTCTTCTTGACACGTCAAACTTCCTTTCTATCTCACTTTTTTATTTTCCAGTATCGTTATCTTCTCCCGCATGACCGCATGATATGTAAAAAGCCCTATCATACAAAGAAGAGTGAACTTTCGTTCACTCTTCTGCCGGATTGATTATGTAACTATAGACAGTATAGCACCATTATCTGGTGAAAGCAAGGGATAAATCAAATTTATGTTCTTTTTATGTTACTGTTCATACCAATCCCCACCTATCCATGCGCAATCGTCGTGCTTGCGCACTCCAGTGTCGCACTTCGTGCTAGATTGCTTATGTATTGGTGGTGACTGGTTCCACCGGATGTTAAATATAGATTCTTTCCCTTACATGCAAGCATGACGGTTCAGAACCTATATTTAACATCCGGTGTGAACAGTAACTTTTTTATCATTTCCTCTGCTTCGTCCCGACACCGTCTCTCTTAGCCAGTTTCAGACGGTTCAAGGTCACTTCTTTTTCTCCATATTTCACTTTTGTATCTGTTCCCTCTTCAAACAGATGGATCTGCTCCAGCTCATCCGTTTTCTGAAGCTTGATTCCGCGCACGCCGACTGCACCTTTTTTCTTTTCCGGAATCTCTGCTGTCAGAAATCTTAAGAAATATCCATCTCTTGTCTGCAGCACAATATTCTGATTCTCCTGAACCATCCCAACATGGATCAGTGCATCCTCTTCCTGGAGCTTGGTTGCTGCAATGGTTCGTTTTGCCACCTGGAACTCACTGCCGTCTACTCGCTTGATCATTCCTTGCTTTGTGGCAAACAAAAGCTTCTCAAACGCGATCTGCTGTGCGTCACAGATCGTCACAATCT
Organism: Mediterraneibacter gnavus ATCC 29149; assembly: GCF_008121495.1. Classification (NCBI taxonomy): domain Bacteria; kingdom Bacillati; phylum Bacillota; class Clostridia; order Lachnospirales; family Lachnospiraceae; genus Mediterraneibacter; species Mediterraneibacter gnavus. Next base: position 3,361,441 of record NZ_CP043051.1, read on the forward strand.
GTTCTTCACTGCTGCTGTAATTGCTCACATTGTCAATCGGAACGCCTTTATCCCGGAATCTTCCATATGGCAGATCCATCACTTTGATCTGATGCATTTTTCCGGTATCCGTAAACAGACAGATTTTTCCGGTATTCAGACAATTTACAACATATTTATTCTCACTGTCTGCCGCCTCTTTGTTTCGCTCATACACACTCACATCCACTGTTTTCGCATACCCGAAGCGATCCATCAAAAAGATCACTTCCTGCTCTTCTACTTTCTTTTCTTCAAACACTGCCGCCTCTGCATTTTCAATCGCAGTACGGCGCTTTCTTCCATACTCTTTTTTAAATGCATCCAGCTCTTCCATGATCAGCGTTGCCATGGAATCATAATGATTCAAAATATCTTCATAGCGGGCAATATTTTTCAGCGTTGTCTCGTGTTCTTTCTGCAGCGCTTCAATTTCCAGACCAATCAGTTTATACAACCGCATTTCCAGAATTGCAGATGCCTGTCTTTCCGTAAAACGGAGCATAGCCGCCATCTTTTTCGAAATCTGAGATTTAAACTTGATGTTCTCTGTGATTCCCTGCGTCAGACATGCTTTGGCATCTTTGACAGACTTGCTTCCCCGCAGAATCTCAATGATCAGATCGATCACGTCACAGGCTTTGATCAAACCTTCCTGCACTTCTTTTTTATCCAGTTCTTTTGCGAGAAGCGTTTTGTATTTTCTCGTGGTCAGCTCAAACTGAAAATCCACATGATGCTCAATGATCGCCTTTAATCCCAGCGTTTCCGGCCTTCCGTTTGCCACGGCCAGCATATTGACTCCGAATGTATCCTCCAGACGCGTCTTTTTGTAGAGCATATTTTTCAGATTTTCCACATCCGCGCCTTTTTTCAGTTCCAGTACGATCCGGATTCCTTCTTTGGAAGACTGGTTGGAAATATCCACGATATCTGTTGTCTTTTTTGTTTCTACAAGATTGCAGACGTCATTCAAAAACTTTCCGATTCCGGCTCCGATCATGGTATATGGAATTTCTGTAATGACAAGCTGTTTTTTACCGCCTTTTAAATCTTCTACTTCTACCTTTCCGCGGATCTTGATCTTCCCCTGTCCGGTCTCATAGATTTCAGGAAGATCATCTTTATTGACCACAATACCGCCTGTCGGAAAATCCGGTCCTTTGATGTATTTCATCAGCTGTTTTGTCGTAATGGCGTCATTTTTCATATAAGCCTTTACCGCATCAATGACTTCTCCCAGATTGTGTGTCGGGATACTCGTTGCCATTCCGACTGCGATTCCTTCCGCTCCATTGATAAGAAGATTCGGAACCCGCACCGGAAGTACCAGAGGTTCTTTTTCTGTCTCATCAAAGTTCGGTCCGAAATCAATGATATCCTTGTCCAGATCCGCAAGGTATGCCTCCTGAGTAAACTTGGTCAGACGTGCTTCTGTATAACGCATGGCAGCTGCTCCGTCGCCTTCGATGGAACCAAAATTTCCATGTCCGTCCACCAGCACCATTCCCTTTTTGAATTCCTGTGCCATAACCACTAAAGACTCATAAATGGAACTATCACCATGAGGATGATATTTACCCATCGTATCTCCCACGATACGGGCACATTTCCGGTATGGCTTGTCATAGCGGATCCCTAATTCATACATATCGTAAAGTGTCCGTCTCTGTACCGGTTTCAGTCCGTCTCTCACATCCGGAAGGGCACGGGATATGATGACACTCATCGCATAATCAATATAGGACTTGCGCATCACATCCGAGTATTCTGTTCTGATTATCTGTGATTCACTGCTCATATCTTTTCTCCTCTAAGCCTGAACTTCTGCTATATATCCAGTTCTGCCTCTGTTGCATTTTCGTAAATAAACGCCCTTCTCGGCGGGACTTCCGTACCCATCAGCATCTCCGTCACACCGGAGGCCATTCTGGCATCCTCGATCTCTACCAGCTTCAAAATCCGGGTTTCCGGATTCAGCGTCGTTTCCCAAAGCTGATCTGCATCCATCTCTCCAAGACCTTTGTATCTCTGAAGAGTAAATCCACCGTCATGTGTCCTCCGGTACTTTTCCAGAGCTTTGTCATCATACAGGTACTCTTCCTCTCCTTTTTTCGGCATCACTTTATAAAGCGGCGGCATTGCAATATAGACATGCCCCTCGTAGATCAATTCCGGCATGAACCGGTAGAATAGCGTCAGAAGCAATGTCGAAATATGGGCTCCATCCACATCCGCATCTGCCATAATGATGATCTTGTCATAGCGAAGCTTTGTAATGTCAAAATCATTGCCGTATCCTTCGGAAAATCCACATCCAAATGCATTGATCATGGTCTTGATCTCTGCGTTGGCAAGCACCTTGTCAATGCTGGCCTTCTCCACATTCAGGATCTTTCCTCTGATCGGCAGGATTGCCTGGTAGTTCCGGTTTCTGGCTGTCTTTGCCGAACCGCCCGCAGAATCTCCCTCTACGATAAAAATCTCACATTTTTTTGCATCCCGGCTCTCACAGTTTGCCAGTTTCCCATTGCTGTCAAACGAATATTTCTGCTTTGTCAGAAGATTCGTCTTCGCCTTTTCCTCCGTCTTTCGGATCTTTGCAGCCTTCTCCGCACAGGACAATACTTTTTTCAGCGTCTCTACGTTCCGGTCAAAATACAGAACAATCTCATCTCCGGTCACTTTTCCGGTGGCTTTTGCTGCATCCGGGTTGTCCAGCTTTGTCTTGGTCTGCCCTTCAAACCGCGGATCCGGATGCTTGATGGAAATAATCGCGGTCATCCCGTTTCGGATATCTGCTCCTGTAAAATTCGAATCCTTCTCTTTTAAAATACCAAGCTCTCTGGCATATTGATTCATGACCGTCGTAAATGTTGTCTTAAATCCGGTCAGATGGGTTCCCCCTTCTGCATTGTAAATATTGTTGCAAAATCCCAGCACGTTCTCATGGAACTCATTGACATACTGAAATGCCGCTTCGACTTCGATTCCTTCTGCTGTTCCCTTGAAGTAGATCGGATCGTGAAGCACTTCCTTTTTCTGATTCAGATCCCGGATAAATCCCAGAATTCCATCCGGTTCATGATATTCAATATGTTCCTGCGAATCCGGACGTTTGTCATCAAATACAATCGTCAGCTCGGGATTGAGATAAGCAGTTTCATGAAGACGACTTTTCACTTCCTCTGCCCGGAATTTTGTCTTCTCAAAAATCGTATCGTCCGGTAAAAAATTGACCTTGGTTCCGGTCTTTCTTGTCTTTCCGATGGTTGGAAGCAGTCCATCCTCCAACTCCACCACTGGAACTCCGCGCTCATAGCGGTCGTGGTGAATATATCCCTCTCTGCTGATCTGCACATCCATATAAACGGACAGCGCATTGACAACCGAAGAACCAACACCGTGCAGTCCTCCGCTCGTCTTATAGGCACTATCGTCAAATTTTCCGCCTGCATGCAATGTCGTATATACAAGACGTGCCGCAGAGATTCCTTTCTGATGCATCCCCACCGGAACGCCTCGTCCGTCATCCTCCACCGTAGCAGAACCGTCCTTTTCCAGTGTCACATGAATATTTTTACAAAATCCCGCCAGATGCTCATCCACTGCATTGTCCACAATCTCATAGATCAGATGGTTGAGTCCTTTTGTCGAGACACTTCCAATATACATTCCAGGTCTTTTGCGTACAGCCTCCAACCCTTCCAGAACAGAAATACTGTCCGCATCATATGTATTGCTTTTTCCCATATTTTCTCTCCTAATACAAACTTCTTCCATTTGTCGCTAACGTTCAGAATATCATGTTTTCCTTCTTTTTTCAAACACTTTTTTCGAAAGTACGTTCTTATCCGATCACCTGACACAACGTCTCCGCCAGTACTTCCATGGCGTTTTTCATCTCCTGCACCGTATTGGTCTGGGCCCCTGCCTCGATCAGAAGAGATTTTGGAAGCAGATGCAGATTATAGCGGTAAGCACGCAGATAAATGTGTCTGGCAAATCCGGGAAACATCCTCTCAGATGCCAGTTCCATCTGAAGAGAAAAGGCAAGATTATCCTGAATGTACGGATTTGGCAGATAGGTGATATCTCCGTTTGCCCGTGTTCTGCTCAGTCCGTTAAAATACATGATCTTCGCTGTCGGCTTTCCATTCACCTCGGTCACAAGATGTGTCCCCTCTGCCACACCATCTCTGTGCAGATCAATGGCTACCTCAATGGTCGGATTTGCTTCCAGAATCGGGCGCACACCTGCCTCTGCATACTCATACGCGTTGCTTCTGTCCAGCTGTCCGTTGATGATGTCATAGACACCTTTATCATGAATTGTTTCAATTCCTTTCTGATTCAAAAGTTCTGTCAGATAATCCCCGATTCCTACAATACTGGTAGAGGGGTCACCGGGAATGGAATCTGCAAATTCTTCCTGGGAATGGGTGTGAAAAATTAAAATTTTCGGCCCCTTCTGCTTCCGGTCGATCTTCATGCTCCTTCCAAGAAGATCATCTGCATTCAACTGCTCCGGTCCGATCATCGTAGAACTGTCTACCGTATAAAAATTGCTCAAAAGATAGTCAAAGTCCCGCAGTCTTTCAATCGACATATCGATGGAAGATTTGTTCTCCCCCAGATTTGCCGGCACTTCCGCAGTCTTGCTCTCTCCCACCAGATTCCCATCTGCATCCACAACGCTTTCATCGTTGGCCTGCTTCTCCAGTATTTTCGCCAGCGTCTCCTCATCCTCCACTTCCTGCTCCAGATTCTCCCTGTCAGAAACATATTTTACCAAAGGCAGCCAGGAAAGTGCTTTTTCCCGAAACCAGTCTTTCGAACTTCTGGTCTCATCCGCTCTCTGATAGGCCACCCCGGGCATGTACATCTTTTCCGTATACTCCTGTAACACCTGCCTGCTTTCATATCTGAATGCCCTCCAAAATTCTTTTCCTCCGATCAGGGCCGCCAGAAGCACAAGCACTGCCATCAGCATCCATGCCCGGCTTTGTTCTCTCTTCATATCCACACCAGTCCTTTGCACGATTTCTGCCAACACACCTGGGGTATTTATATGAGACAAATTTTCCTTTTATGACTCTTCTGCGTTAGAAAAAAGCAGATTTAAACCTTCCGAAATCGTATAGCTGATCTGTTTCACCATTTCATCCACGTCTTTTGGCGTCACAAACATCCCGTTTAAATGCGGAGCGATCAGTTCTTTGATCAGTTCATACTTTTCTGCCGCATTGTAAGAACGGAGCACTTCCCCCACACTTTTTAATGCCTCAGAAGATTCCAGCGCCAAAATCAGGTTCTCCATCGTATCATTGACAATGGTTGCCGCATCCACAACTGTCGGAACTCCGATCCCGATCACCGGAACTCCGATGGATTCTCTGGTAATTCCGTTTCTGTGATTTCCCACTCCGGAACCCGGATGGATTCCGGTATCTGCGATCTGGATCGTACGGTTTAATCTCCGACTGTTTCTTGCTGCCAGCGCATCCACTGCAATCACAAGATCCGGTTTCGTTTCTTTTACCACACCACGGACCACCTCTACAGTTTCCATTCCCGTCTGTCCCATCACACCCGGAGCCAGTGTGCTGACCAGATTCACATGCTGCATTCCCATCGCATATTTTCCGTACTCCTTGACAATATGCCTTGTCGCACACAGATTGTCTGTCACATAAGGACCAAGCGCATCCGGTGTCACCTGACGGTTTCCGAGCCCTACAATCAGAACGGAAAGTTCTTCTGTTTTTACATTCTGCGCTTTTAAGAGCTCCTGCACAAATCCCGCAATTTTCTCTGAAACCTCTCTATGGTAGTCTGTGTCCGGCACTGCCATATTCGGCGCTTCTAATGTAATGTAGGTACCCACCGGTTTCCCCATTGCTTTTGCACCTTTTTCCGTCTCAATCTTTACCCGGGTGATCCGGATTTCTTTTTCCTTATCATAGTCCTCCTCCAGAATCACTCCCTGTATCTCGACATGATCCGACTCAAAACGCTCCTTTTCCTCCAGTGCCAAATCTGTACGAACACTATACTTTTCCAACATTTTCGCTCAACCTCGCTTTTTCTCCATTTGCCGATAATATTTCCAATAATTTGAGAAATATGTATTGACAACCCTGACCAGTTGGAATAAAATAAATGAGTATGTTCCGTTAGAACGTCCGTGTCCGAGTCTGGCGGGATTATGAATTCACTATTTGAAAATATTTCATACTATTTGGAGGTGTACAGATTGGCTAACATTAAATCTGCTAAAAAAAGAATTTTAGTTAACGAAACAAAAGCTGCTAAAAACAAAGCAATCAAATCAAGAGTAAAGACTTCTGTAAAGAAAGTAGAAGCTGCAGTTGCTCAGAAAGATATGGAAGCTGCAAAAACAGCTCTCAAAGCAGCAATCGGAGAGATCAGCAAAGCAGGAAGCAAAGGTGTTTACCACAAAAAAACTGTTTCCAGAAAGATTTCCCGTCTTACAAAAGCTGTAAACGGAATTGCTTAATTTTTGATATAAATATGAATCATAAAAAGACATCCGCTACCGTCATGGCGAATGTCTTTTTTGTTTATGCTCCCGCATTCTGAAGCAGATCAGAATTTTACAAGACCGAATGTATTGACAATTCCATCCAGTTTCTGCCCCTCCCTGCACAGCGGGCAGTCTTTGGCTGCATATCCTTTATAATCCGGCAGATCAGAAACCGTAAAGATTGACCTGACATCCATACCTGCTGCCCGGTTGACCGCACTGAATACTGCACAGATACCACATACACGTCCACCGTAATACAGCACTGCTTCCACGGCTTTTGCAAGCAAAGCACCGGTCGTCACAGAATCTGTCAGGATCAGTACCTGCTTCCCTTCGATCATACGCTGGTTACTGTCCCGAAACAGTATCTGTCCCATGGTATCAAACTCCGGTGTCACAACCGAAATATTATTTCCTGCACTCATGGAAATCCTGCCTGTATCCGCCAGATGTTCTGCCATAAATGCGCCGATCACTTCTGTATTTTTCAGACATACGATGGTTTCTACCATAGTATCGGTTTTGTACTCTTCTGCCAATGTAGCTGCCGTCTCTCTTGCATTATTATGCCGTGTCTTGACAGTAGACATATCAATATACGTGTTCACGTGCGAATTCATCGTCGCAAAATGTCCACCCATCAATTTGATACGTGCTTTCGGATTTTTTCTGGAACGAAGGTTTACAAATTCTTCTGTCATAGTATCCACTCCTCTCATTGAAAGATTTTCGTGTAAGTTATGACATTATTTTAGCATATTTCATTTGATTTTTCATTAAATTCTGAATATTTCGTTTTATTCTTCATTCTGCGCGCCTAATGTATCCAGGTAGACACGTTCAATATGCATTGCCAGGTAACCGACTTCCATTTTTTCCAGCCTGATCTTGCAGCCGCGTTCAATTTTTTCACAGATCGCTGCTGCCAGCGCAAATGACTCCGGATGTTTTTCTTCCATATATTCATTCATATCCAACTTGATGCTCTCTCCCCGCACTGCCCGCATAACCATGTATTTCACATGATTCATCAGACGGTTATATGCAAGAGACATGACATCGATCTTTTTTCCACTTTCCCGCTCCAGAACCTGCACACATTCCCGGATTGCTCCTGCCATCTGCATTGCTGCCGATACACTCTCATCCTCGATTGCTGAGTGAATATGAAGCGCTACATATCCGATTTCATGTGCATCAATCTCAATTCCCAGTCTTTTCTGAAGAATTTCTTTTAATTGGGATGCAACCTCATACTCGCTGTGGAACAATACCCTGATGTCCTCTGTCAATGGATTACTGATCTGTTCCCCACTTAAGATACGATCTGCTGCAAAAGAAATATGATCTGCCAGCGGAAACAGGATTCTCCTGTCAATCGTGCCAAATTTCATCTCTGCTTTTTGCAGAATTTCATCTGCGATCTCCAGATATTCCGGAGAAATGCTTTTTGCCAGTTCTTTTGCACTCCCCCGTTCCGTATCTTCTTTCAAAGAATACCGGGTGCAGTTATCCGGCGCTTCAAATCTCTGGCTGATTTTTTTCCCAAAACCAATTCCTTTTCCCAGCAGCACATATTCTATATTTTCTTCCATATTAATCGCGATCACGCCATTGTTATTCAACACTTTACTTACTCTGTACATGACATTCCCCCGGTTTTTGTTTTCTGATAACAGGGTATCAAAATATTGCCAAAAAGTAAAGCGGACCTGAACGGTCCGCTCATTTTTTTATTTTTCGGTTGGTGATTGATGCGGACAGTAACATTTTCCGCAATCAATACTATGCTTCATAAACATCCACGGCAAACAATGGTTCTCCCGCCTTTATCTCTCCTTCTTTCAAAAGACGAACCTTCTGATTGTCTCCTAATTCTGTACACAGAACCGGTGAACAAAGAGACGGTGCATGTTCTTTCAGATAGGAAATATCGATTTTCATCAACGGCTCCCCTTTTTTCACTTTCTGTCCGTTTTCCACAAAAACTTCAAATCCCTGTCCGTTCAGTGCCACTGTATCGATTCCGATATGCAGCAGAAGTGCCATTTGGGAATCTGTCTGGAATCCCAGCGCATGCTTGGTCTCAAACACAAACACAACCTCACCGTCTTCCGGCGCAAGGATCATCCCGTCTGTCGGAATTACTGCTGCTCCGTCTCCCATCATTTTTCCGGCAAATCCCTCATCCGGAACCTCTGAAAGCTCCACTGCATTTCCCGTAATCGGGCTGGATATGATCACAGTTTCCTTTACTTTTTTCTCTGAATCCTGCTCTTTTGAACTTGTAGTCTGCACCTCTTCCGGTTCAGAAGCTGCTTCTTCTACGAAAGCAGTTGTTTCTCCCAGAGGCATATCTTCTGCGGTTTCCAGATAGTCCTCCAGATTCGCTTTGATCACAGTTACATGCGGCCCATAGATTACCTGTACTCCCTGGCCTTTTTTTACAATTCCTCTGGATCCTGTCTGCTTGAGGATCTCATCTTTTACCTTTCCTGCATCCTTTACTGTGATACGAAGTCTTGTGGCACAGCAATCCACATCACTGATATTGCTCTTTCCACCAAGACCTTCTGTAATCATAGCACTGACAGGATCTGCAGCTGCTCCTGCATCTCCTTTTTTACTGCTTTCTTTTCTTGCATTGACATCTGCTTTTGTATACAGCTTTGTCGCTGTATCATCGTCTTCACGTCCCGGTGTCTTAAAATCAAATTTTTTGATCAGGAACGTAAAAATCACATAATACAAAATAAAGTAAATAATTCCCACCGGAATCACCCGCATCCAGCTTGTCTTCTCATTTCCCTGCAAAATACCAAACAGGAAGAAATCCAAAAATCCACCGGAGAATGTCAGTCCTACTGCGATATTCAGCATATGCGCGATCATATAAGCCGAACCTGCCAGTACAACCTGAACAGCAAACAATGCCGGTGCTACAAACAGGAAGGAAAACTCTAATGGCTCTGTGATACCTGTAAGCATACAAGCCAATGCTGCGGAAAGCAACAATCCACCTGCCGCTTTTTTCTTTTCCGACTTTGCACAGCGGTACATTGCAAGAGCTGCACCCGGAAGTCCAAAGATCATAAAGATAAACTCACCGGAAAAATATCTGGTCGCATCTGCGCTGAAATGCACTACATTGGCTGAATCCGCCAGCTGGGCAAAGAAGATATTCTGACCTCCCTGTACCATCTGTCCGGCAACTTCCATGCTGCCTCCCACGGCAGTCTGCCAGAACGGCATATAAAATACATGATGCAGTCCAAATGGGATCAGCGCACGTTTGATAATACCGAAAATCAACGTTCCCACATATCCGCTTCCTGTGACCAGACCACCCAAAGCGTAAATTCCATTCTGGACCGGAGGCCAGATAAAGTACATTCCGATACCTACAAACATGTATACAATTGTAGAAATGATCGGCACAAACCGGGAACCGCCGAAAAATGACAATGCGTTCGGGAGCACGATCTTGTGAAACCGATTATGCAGCGCCGCAACACCAAGCCCTACGATAATACCGCCGAATACTCCCATCTGAAGAGACTGTATCCCGCAGACAGAAGCAACGGTTCCTTCCAGCACATTTTTTGCGATTTCTCCGTCTGCCGTGATTTCTCCGTTTACTACAAGCATACCATTGATCGCTACATTCATTACAAAATATGCAATCAGTGCAGACAGTGCAGATACTTCTTTCTCCTTTTTCGCCATTCCGATCGCTACACCTACCGCGAAAATCAGCGGCAGATTATCGAACACCGCACTTCCGACCTTGTTCATGATCGTAAGAAGTGCATGGAGCACTGTACCGTCTCCCAATATCTTTTGAAATCCATACGTTGCAATGGTTGTCTCATTCGTAAAAGAACTTCCAATTCCCAGCAGCAGACCTGCTACCGGAAGAATCGCGATCGGAAGCATAAAGGATCTTCCGATTCGCTGTAAAACACCAAAAATCTTGTCTTTCATTTTCCACTTCTCCTTTTCTCTGTTTTTGATGCATTTGATCTTGATGGATAGTATTTCAGATTTCATGCCCGTGCATCCTATTTCCAGAGAAAAACAAAAAAAGACACCAACCCACATAAACATCTAAAATAAAGTCCATGTAAGGTTAATGCCTGCCGTACAGTTACACACCTGATATAAATTCATTATAGTCAGTGTCCCTTTGATTGTCAATTTCTTTTTTTGCCATATTATCGATTTTTTCTGTTACTGCGAACAGCAACTTCCTTCTCTCAGCTTTGGCCAGATTGTAAGCAACATGGTTACAAAACATGCCGTACCGCCAATAACATTGGAAATCGGTTCTGCCCAAAACACTCCATCTGTCCCCAGATTTCCGATCATTGGAAGCAGCATGGTCAACGGAATGACAATGATGACCTTTCGAAACAGAGAAAAAAAGACGGCCTGTTTCGCACGGTTTAACGCAACCGCTGTAGACTGTCCCGCAAACTGCAGCGCCATCATAAAGATTCCACAAAAATAGATCCGCATGGCAGAAACACCGTACTGCAAAATTCCCGGTTCTTTGGTAAACATCTGAAGAAAGAAACGAGGTTCTAAAAATAACACTGCCCAGACAACCGTTGTAAAAACAATACATCCGACCGCCGTAAAACGGATTGCAGATTTTACTCTCTGATAACACCCTGCCCCGTAATTATATCCAATCACAGGCTGCGATGCCGCCGTCAGTCCTGTCACCGGCATTGTCACAATTTCCCGCACCGAGTTGATCACTGTCATAATCCCAACGTAAATATCACCCCCGTACCTCTGGAGCGTTGCATTACACACAATCTGTACAAACCCGTTTGTAACAGACATCACAAATCCCGATGTTCCCAGAAAGATGATTTCTTTTACAAGCTTCCACTCCAGATGCATTGCTCTTTTGGAGAGTCGAAGAATCGCTTTCTTCCCTGTCAGAAACTTCATCACCCAGGCTGCAGATAATCCCTGGGAGATCACCGTTGCAAGAGCTGCTCCCTGTACTCCCATATCCAGTCCGAAAATCAGGATCGGATCCAGCACAATATTGGTAAATGCGCCAAGCATTACCGTGAGCATTCCGATTTTCCCAAATCCCTGAGAATTGATGAACTGATTCATCCCCAGACTGATCATGACAAACACGGTTCCGCACAGATAGATACTGATGTATGCGTTTGCATACGGAAATGTCGCACTGCTCGCTCCAAACAGATACAACAGCGTTTTTCGGAATATAAGACAGATTCCCATCAGAAGTCCCCCTGTGAAAAGAAGCATCGAAAACGAATTTCCCATCACCTTCTCTGCCTTTTCTTCTTCATGGCTGCCTCTTGCAATGGAACAAAGGGGTGCTCCTCCCATTCCAAATAAATTAGCAAATGCCGTGATGATTGTAATAATCGGAAGTGCCAGACCAATTCCCGTCAGTGCATTCGCAGATACGCCCTGTAAGTGTCCGATATAGACTCTGTCTACCACACTGTACAGGACATTGATCAGTTGTGCCAGCGTCATGGGAACTGCAAGATTTAAAATATTCTTTGCAATGCTTCCCTGACTGAAATCATTTTCTCTTTCCATAGTATTTCCTTTTGCACGCCTCCTCACGCCGACTGCTCAACAAGAACAGCCAGATACTTGTGCAAGCACAATATCTGGCTGTTCTTATTGGGGTGAGCAGCTTTCCGCCTTTCACTGTCCTTAGTTGTTGATCAGTTTATCTTCATCACTCCAGCTGTAGAGTTTTCTGATTTCTGCTCCTACTTTTTCTGATGGATGTTCAGATGCCAGTTTTCTCATTGCTCTGAAGTGTGCCTGACCACCGGCTGGTGACATATCAAGCAGGAAGTCTTTTGCAAATGTTCCATCCTGAATATCGGAAAGAATTTTTTTCATTGCTTTCTTTGTATCTTCTGTGATGATCTTTGGTCCTGTAATGTAATCACCATATTCTGCTGTATTGGAAATAGAGTATCTCATTCCTGCAAATCCGGACTGATAGATCAGATCTACGATCAGTTTCATCTCATGGATACACTCAAAGTATGCATTTCTTGGATCGTATCCCGCTTCACACAGTGTCTCGAATCCTGCCTGCATCAATGCGCATACACCACCGCAAAGTACTGCCTGCTCTCCGAAAAGGTCTGTCTCTGTCTCTGTTCTGAAATCTGTCTCCAGAAGTCCTGCTCTTGCTCCACCGATCGCAAGACCATATGCAAGTGCACGATCCAGTGCTTTTCCTGTGTAATCCTGCTCTACTGCTACCAGACAAGGAGTTCCCTTACCTGCCTGATATTCACTTCTTACTGTATGTCCCGGTGCTTTTGGCGCGATCATCGTAACATCTACATTTGCAGGAGGTACGATCTGTCCGAAATGGATCGCAAAACCATGTGCAAACATCAGCATGTTTCCTTCTTCCAGGTTCGGCTCAATATCATTTTTATACATTGCAGCCTGTTTTTCATCATTGATCAGAATCATGATCACATCTGCTTTTTTCGCTGCCTCTGCTGCTGTAAATACTTCAAATCCCTGTGCTTCTGCTTTTGCCCAGGATTTGCTGCCTTCGTAAAGTCCGATGATGACGTTGCATCCGGATTCCTTTAAATTCAATGCATGTGCGTGTCCCTGACTTCCATATCCGATAATCGCAATTGTCTGTCCCTCTAATACGGAAAGGTTACAATCTTCCTGATAATAAAGTTTTGCTGCCATTTTTCATTCCTCCTAAATTTTCTGCACTGCCGCAGTTTTCTGTTTTTATAGTTAAAGGCTCCTGCCTTTAGCATACTGTTTTCATCTAGCCAATATATGTAACATCTTCACAGCCTCTGGACAATCCTGTGATACCGGTTCTTGCCAGTTCCAGAATCTCATACCCTTTCAGAAGGTTCATAAAGCCTTCCAGTTTGGACTGTGTCCCTGTCAGTTCGATGATCATGGACTCCTCCTGTACATCCACGATCTTCGCACGGAAAATATCCGCAATGGAATTGATCTCACCTCTCTGTGCTGCTGTCACGCGAACCTTTATCATAATCAGTTCGCGAAATACAGATTCTCCATCCTTTAACAGCTTGATCTCAATGACATCTTCCAGTTTTCTGACCTGATTTTCAATCTGCGATAAAATCAGCTCGTCTCCGGATGCCACCACTGTAATTCTGGTAAATCTCGGATCTGCCGTCGTTCCGGCTGTAATACTGTCGATACTGTATCCTCTTCGGCTGAACAGACCTGCAATTCTGCTCAGAACACCCGGATTGTTATCGACCAAAAGAGAATAAACCTGTTTTCTCATACTTTGTTTCCCACCTTCTTTTAAAAACCGAGTGCGTTCTGTTTTTTATTATATTAGCAAAGCGCACTTCCGTTGTCAAGCTTTTTTTCGATAAAGTGTAAAAGTGCCTCTATCAATTTGTTTTATTGAGCTTCCTTCCTCAATATCTCTTTCGGAGGTTCAATTTCATATGCGATCGTATGCTCCGTCAGTTCTGACAATCCTTTGAGTTTCTTGTTGATCAATTCTCTCATGCAATTGGGAACATGCTCCTGGTGTGCCCTGTGAATTGCCATGCACTCTTTACAGTTTCCATGATAACGGCAGGCCTTTTTACACGGACAGTGATCTTTCTCTTTATATTCTTCTCGAAAGGCTGCAGCAAACTCCTCCTGTAATCGAAGCCCTTCCTTTCGGTTGCCCTTATGAAATTCTGCCATGGCTGCCTTTTCTTTTTCATTTCCTTCAATGATCATCTACGCTTCTCCTTTTTGTATTTTATTAAAGATGAATTTTAAAATCTCCAAAATCAAAGATTCCGCTTCCCTGTTTCCACTTCTTTTCTTTGTCTAATTTTCTGCATGCACTTTCAATCCTGTCTGCCAAATCTGTTGAAATCGAAAAGCTGTGATGTCCCGGTGAATGTCCCGGGGTATGAACAACTTGCACCGTTCGTTCTCCCAGATTGAAAATTTCCCCATCAGAAAACGTACTCTGCACATCTCCTTGAAATAACTGATACTTTTCCAAATCAAATTCTTCTGGAAACTGACACTCCCGGCAGGTCAGATTCCTTTTCACCTGCTGCAGCGATATCGGAAATTTCTCTGATATCCAATCTTTCTCCAAAATGTGGACGCCAATATTTTCAAAATATTGATGTCCTCCTATATGATCCCAGTGAACATGAGTCGTTACAACAAAGATTGGAAGCATTGTCAGTTTATCAACAACTTCTTTGATATTAGCCACTCCCAAACCTGTATCAATCAGAAGTGCTCTTTTCGTGCCACACAACAGATAACAATGTGTTTCTTCCCAGTGCTGATATTCACTAATTGCATATGTATCTTCATCAATTTTTTCTACCGTAAACCAGTCCTTCACCCTGATTCCTCCTTCAAATATTCATCACATATCTGGATTCAGGAAGCCCAAACCATTCCGGCAACACTTCCATTCTTTTATTATACTTGTTTCTTCTATATCCAGGCAACTATATCCAAAATATTTCCCTTTAAAATCAGCACCTTTTATGGTATACTGCTCGAAACAAAAACAGCAGAATTGATACGCGAAGGAGGACTTATATATGGAGCATCAAGGAACAAAAACCATTGAGACAGAACGACTGATTTTAAGAAAGTTTACTGCGGATGATCTTTCTGCGATCTTTCATAACTGGACCAGTGACGAAAAAGTAACCGAATTTTTAAGATGGCCAACGCACAAAAGCATTGACATCACCAAACGAGTTCTGGAAAGTTGGCTTTTGGAGTACGAAAAACCAGACTTTTACCAATGGGCCATTATTCCAAAAGAAATCGGCGAACCTATCGGTACCATTTCTGTAATTGAACTAAATGAAAAAACAGAAAAAGTTCATATCGGATACTGCCTTGGCAGCCGCTGGTGGCACTGCGGATTTACAAGCGAAGCCTTTACAGCAGTCATTGCCTTTCTTTTTGAAGAAGTAAAAGTAAACCGAATTGAAACCTGGCACGATCCCCAAAATCCAAATTCCGGAAAAGTCATGCAAAAATGCGGCCTGATTTATGAGGGCACTTTAAGACAAGCCGACTGGAATAACAAAGGAATTGTAGATGCCTGTGTATATGGAATTCTGGCATCTGACTACCGGGCCAACAAAAAGTAATCGAAAAAGGAAGATGCACCACACACAGTACATCTTCCTTCTCTTATCTTGCTTTATGATCTGTATCCATCCGGATTTGCAGACTGCCATCTCCAGGAATCTTCACACATCTCTTCAATTCCGCGTTCTGCCACCCATCCAAGCTCTTCCTTCGCTTTTGCAGCATCACAGTAGCATGTTGCAATATCACCGGCACGGCGAGGTTTGATTTCATACGGAATCTCCTTGCCGCATGCTTTTTCGTATGCTTTCACGACATCCAGTACGCTGTATCCAACGCCTGTTCCCAGGTTGTAAATGTGAACACCTTTCGCTTTCTTCATTCTCTCGATCGCTTTTACATGACCGATCGCCAGATCGACTACATGGATATAATCTCTGACACCTGTTCCATCCGGTGTATTGTAGTCATCGCCAAACACTCCCAGACGATCCAGTTTTCCAACTGCAACCTGTGCAATATATGGCACCAGATTGTTCGGGATTCCTTTCGGATCTTCTCCGATCTTTCCGGATTTGTGTGCCCCGATCGGGTTAAAGTAACGAAGCAGCATAATATTCCACTCCGGATCTCCTGTGTGAAGATCTGTCAGAATCTGCTCCAACATTCCTTTTGTACGTCCGTATGGGTTGGTGATTTCTCCTTTCGGACACTTTTCTGTGATCGGGATCTCTGCCGGATCTCCGTATACTGTTGCGGAAGAACTGAAGATCATGTTCTTGCATCCGTGTTTTCTCATCACATCACAAAGAATCAATGTTCCTGTAATGTTGTTGTGATAGTATTCCCAAGGCTTTTCTACAGATTCTCCGACTGCTTTGAGTCCTGCAAAGTTGATCACTGCCTCGATCTCTTCATTTTCAAAGATCGGCTCCAGATCTTCTCTGTTTAAAATATCTCCTTTGTAAAATTTCAAAGTTTTTCCAGTGATCTCCTGCACTCTTTCCAGCGCAACTTCACTGGAATTGTAAAGATTGTCTACTACTACTACCTCATATCCACGTTCCAAAAGTTCCACACATGTGTGGCTGCCGATATATCCTGCTCCGCCTGCTACTAAAATTGCCATGATCTGACTCCTTTCTGATTCTGCTTTTCCTGCAATTATTTATTTCCACAGATTTTTCGGATAGATTCCTTCCTCTTTCATACTGCGGATTGCATTCACAACTGTTTCTTTATCTTCTTTATATGTAACTCCATACCATCTGTCTGCTGATTTGAGCACTTTTACTTCGGCTTTTCCTTCTCCGATCAGATCGCCTACGACTGCCGGAAGAAAGTATTCGCATTTCATCGGATTCTTCTCCAGATTCTCTGTCAAAAATGCGGAAAATCTGCTCTCCAGTTCCTTTAACATACTCGCAGTAAATCCAAACAGGTTCATGGAAACTGTCGTATCCAATGCTACAGGAACCCATGTCTTGCCATCATCCTCTGTAAATGCTGCTCCGTCTTTTGTCTTCTCGATGTGTGTACGCTCTGTAATACCTGTCAGGCACTGATTCTCATCTGTGTCACAGATTCCACGGGAAACATATCCGTTCTCTGTCAGCGTATTACTCAGCATATATCCAACCATTGCATAACGGTACTTCTCATTGTCTTCTCCTGATGAAAGATAGTCATAGATCATCTTATATGCATTGACTCCATAGTAATCATCTGCATTGATCACGGCAAACGGACCATCCACTACATCTTTACAACTCAAAATCGCATGTCCTGTTCCAAAAGGCTTCGTTCTTCCTTCCGGTACAGAAAATCCTTCCGGCAGGTTCTCCAGTTCCTGGTATACATATTCTACTTCCATGAACTTGCTGACTCTGTCCCCGATACTCTTTCTAAAGTCTTCTTCGTGCTCTCTTCTGATAATGAAGACAACTTTTTCAAATCCTGCTCTTTTTGCATCATAAATTGAAAAATCAATGATAATATGTCCATCTTCATCTACCGGGTCAATCTGTTTCAACCCTCCATATCTGCTTCCCATTCCTGCTGCCATAATCACTAAAACAGGCTTTTTCATATCGTTTACCTCCATATTTTTCAATTTCCCTTCTGCAAGGATTAGTATATTCCTTTCCTTGGTTTACGTCAATAAAATACAACATAAATACATGTACCTTTTTCTGTTCGTATATTAGCTTATCATTGTCCTGTTTTTCAAAAAACAACAATTTTCCATTTTTCTTTACTTTTTTCAAGCAGGCTGTCCGTTTTTCTGGCTCTCGATCTTTTCTGCCAGGTCGCTAAGATAAACCCAGCGTTCCATTTTTTCATCTAACGCTGCCTGTGTTTCCTCTTTTTGCTGTACCAGTTCGGAAAGTTTTACCGAGTTTGTTGCATTTTTCAGAATATCCTGCTCCAGTTTCTCCAACTGTTCCTCCAGAGATGCAATATCATCATCGATTGTCTCGTATTCCCGTGCTTCTTTAAATGAGAATTTTAATTTTACCGGACTGTTCTGTTTCCATGTTTTTGCAGTATTTTTGGACTTTGTCATCTCTGGCTTTTCTTCCGGCTGCACTGCATGCGATGCTCTTTTCTTTTTCGCTTCCAGATAATCCGTATATCCGCCCTCATACTGCTGCAGATGTCCGTTTCCGTCAAACTCAAAAATCCGATCTACCACATTATCCAAAAAGTAGCGGTCATGGGAAATCGTGATCACAATCCCCTGAAAGGAATTCAGATAATCTTCCAGAATCGTCAGTGTCGGAATATCCAGATAGTTTCCCGCTTCATCGATCAGAAGCAGATTGATATTCTGTGCCAGAATCCCCAGAAGATACAGTCTTCTTTTCTCTCCTCCCGACAATTTCCCGATCGGCGCATATTGCATATCCGGAGTAAACAAAAACCGCTCCAGAAGCTGCGATGCGCTGATTCTGCCATCTCTGGTGACAATATATTCGCCGATCTCTTTGACATAGTCAATGACTCTCTGGCTGTCATCCATCTCCTGTTCTTCCTGTGCAAAATATCCGATCTTGACAGTCTCTCCCACTTCAATCGTCCCGGAATCCGGCTGAACCAGCCCCGCCATCATTTTGATCAGGGTCGATTTTCCACAGCCGTTTGGTCCGATGATTCCAAGCTTTTGATTTTTGAGTACTGTATAAGAAAAATCTCTGACCAGTACCTTTTCCCCATATGATTTACTGACATGGTGAAGCTCCATCGTCTTCTTTCCCATGCGGGTTTCTACCGAATCCAGCGTGATCGTATCATCTGTCACCGGAGCACTGCCGTTTTTCAGACTTTCCAGACGCTCCAGACGTGCTTTCTGCTTCGTTGTTCTTGCCAGGCATCCTCGTTTTGCCCATTCCAGCTCCATACGCAGGATGCTCTGCCGTTTTCGCTCGGATGCCAGTTCCATCTCCTCCCTCTGGGCTTTCAGTTCCAGGAACGTTGTGTAATTGGCATCATAGCTGTACATCTTTCCATGGCTGATCTCCAGAATCCGGTTTGTGACCTGATCCAGAAAATAGCGGTCATGTGTGACCATAATGACCGTTCCACGGTATGCCCGCAGATACCCTTCCAGCCAGGAGATCATTTCTCCATCCAGATGATTGGTGGGCTCGTCCAGAAGAAGCAGATCAAAGTCCTCTGCCAGAACCTTTGCCATTGCCACTCTTCTCTTCTGTCCGCCGGAAAGATGCTCAATCTTCATTGTATGATCTGTGATTCCGAGTGTATTCAGATTGCTCTGTACTCTCCACTCCATATCTTCTGCCACACTCTGCACATAAGATAAAATAGTCGCGCCTTCCGGAAATACGGGATTCTGAGTCAGATGGGCAATCTTCATGCCATTCTGCCGGATGATCTGTCCATCATCCGGCACCTCTGTTCCCGCGATCATCCGCAGAAGAGTCGTCTTGCCGGTCCCGTTGATCCCAACGATCCCAATCTTGTCTCCCTCCTGCACTCCAAAAGACGCGTCATCAAAAATTATTTTTTCTCCATATATTTTACTGATATGTTCAATATTTAACAGGTTCATATGCTAACTCCATTGTCTTTCATTAGATTCTGCTGTCTTTTTGACAACACTCTAACTTTATCACATTTATGGAGGTAAGTCACTCTTTTCATTCCAGAAATGTATCCTGCAGCTTTACTCCTGTTTCATTGAGCATCGCGATTAAAAGTCCGTATTCAAACTCCTGGATCGGCCGCCTTTCCTCCAGAAGGATTCCCATCACACCTTTGACGTCTCTTGCATCCTGGATCGGAAGATACATGGCTTTGGCGTCAGGCAGTGTGTGCGTACATGCTCCCGCACGATGATGATTCGCCGCCACCCACTGTGCCACTGCCAGCTCCTGCCGGTTGATACAGGTTTTCAGATGCAGCATATCCATCCCTTTTCTTGGAAACAAAAGCGGCGTATCTGACATCTGAGATCCTTCCATCGGATAAATGATCAGAGACAGATTTAAAAGCTTTCCTGCCTGCCCGGCCACCTGAGTCCACACTTCCTGTTTCGATTTACATCTTCGAAGCTTCTGACTGTTCTCGAGCAGAATCTCCGTCCGGTATGCCTTTTTGGCACTTTCTCTGCTCTGCTGTTTCAGTCTCCTTGTCAGTGTCGCTGTGAACAATCCCACCAGAAACAACATCACAAACGTAGTCGGATATCCTTTGTCATATGCCTTCAGACTGAAATATGGTTCCGTAAAGAAAAAATTAAATGCAAACACACTGATCAAAGAAGAATACAGCGCATAAATTTTCTTATTTGCAATATAAGAGGACAGCAGAATCCCCAGAATATAAATCATGATAATGTTGGATTCCGGCAGTCTGAAAAGCCACAGCACGTAAGCTGCAAGTGTTGCAACTGCCATCACTCCTGTAATTTCAGCCAGATCCAGAAACACGTTTTTCCAGCTCGTTTTTCTGCGCCTTTGGATCTGCACCTCTCTTTTATGCGTTGCCTTCCGGATATCCGGAATAATATAGACATCAATATTGGGCGCCATATGGGTCAGCTTCTCCATCACTTCGATCCTAGGCCTGCGCCAGATTCCCCTGTGGTTTGTTCTTCCCATGACCACTTTAGAGACATTGCTCACGATCGCGTATTCCGCAATCTGATACGCTGCATCCTCACCATACACCGTTACGATTTTTGCTCCCAGCGCCTTTGCCAGTTCCAGATGGCTTTTTAAGGTTTGTTTCGTCTTCTCTCCCGCTTCCTGCATGGCAGGTGTTTCCACATAAAGTGCCGTAAACTGGGCATGAAAAGCATAGGAAAGTCTGGCTGCTGTACGGATCACCTTGGCGCTGGATGGCGCAGCGGAAATACATGCCAGTATATGTTCTCCGGTATGATAGCCGGTATTTCCCAGAATATTTCTCTCTTCCTCCGCAATCCGGTTCACCCGGTCCGCACTTCTTCGAAGTGCAATTTCTCGCAGTGCCACCAGCTTTTCTCTTCGGAAAAAATTCTCCAGCGCCCGTTCTGCCTGCACCGGACCGTAGATCTTTCCTTCTTTCATACGCTCGATCAGGTCTTCCGGCTCAATATCTATCACCTCTACCTGATCTGCCTGATCAAACACACTGTCAGGAACACGCTCTTTTACTTCTATATTCGTAATATTCCCTACCAGATCATTGAGGCTTTCCAGATGCTGGATATTCATCGTGGTATATACATTGATCCCTGCACGAAGCAGCTCCCGTACATCCTGATAGCGCTTTTCATTCCGGCTTCCTCGGACATTGGTATGGGCGAGCTCATCCACCAGGATCAGCTTTGGTTTTCGCTCCAGCGCCGCATCCAGATTAAACTCACGAAGCTGGATTCCTTTATAATCGACCATAAGGGGCGGAATTTCTTCCAGCCCCTCTGCCATTGCCTGTGTATCCGGACGTGCGTGCGGTTCGATATAACCTGCCACTACATCCACCTGATGCTTTTTTGCCTCATGGGCAGCTTCCAGCATGGCGTATGTCTTACCGGATCCTGCCGCATATCCAAGAAAAATTTTCAGTTTTCCCTTTGTCTGTTTCTCTTTTTCCTTCTCCTCGTACTGTAGTTTTTTCAACAGCAGCCCCGGATCAGGTCTGTTTTCCTCTGTCAAAGCAACCTCCTATTTTCCCATTGCCGCTGCAATATCCAGATTACATCCAAGTACATTTACCCGTTCTTCTCCAAATACACCCAGTGTTTTCTTTTCTGTATTTTCTTCTACGATCTTTTTTACTTCCTCCTCAGAGAGTCCGGAATTCTTTGCCACTGTCGGGATCTGAACCTCTGCAGATTCCGGACTGATATGTGGATCCAGACCGGAACCGGAAGCTGTCAGAAGCTCTGCCGGAACATCCTCTGCTTTCACTCCCGGATGCTCTTTTAAGAACTGCTCCAGATCTTTCTCCATCCGCTCTTTTAATTCCGGATTGGAATTTGCGTAGTTATAAGAACCGGAAGCAACACCTGCATATTCTCCGCTTTCTTTCTGCTCTTCTGTATAAGTATTGTAATTTACAGCGGAAACTCTTCCCTGAAAATAACAGTCCTCTGTAAAATCCTGTCCGATCAGCGCAGAACCTACCGCCTCTTTGGTATCTGTTGTGAGGTTCCCATCTTTGTCAACTTTACTTCCATCTGCCTTTGCCTTCATTGTAAGCTGGCTGACCCCTGTCAATGCCAGCGGATACACAAATGAACACATCAGCATCATAACAAGACAGAAAACAACTGTTTTTCCTACTGTTTTTCCAAATGCTTTCATAGTCTGCTTCCTCCTACATTCCGATCATTGCAAGCAGCGGTGCTACCAGCAGGTCGATCAGTTTAATTCCTACAAACGGTACAACAATTCCGCCAAGTCCGTAGATTCCCATATTACGAAGCAGCATTTTCTCTGCTTTCATCGGTCTGTACTTGACACCTTTCATCGCAATCGGGATCAGTCCCGGTATAATGATCGCATTGAAGATCAAAGCAGAAAGGATCGCACTTGCCGGCGTAGAAAGATGCATGATATTCAAGATCTGCATCTGTGGAAGTACCATCGTAAACATGGCCGGGATAATGGCAAAATATTTTGCAATATCATTCGCAATACTAAATGTGGTCAAAGATCCTCTGGTGATCAAAAGCTGTTTTCCGATTTCCACCACTTCCAGAATCTTTGTCGGGTCTGAATCCAGATCCACCATATTTGCTGCTTCTTTGGCCGCCTGTGTTCCGGAATTCATTGCCAGACCAACATCTGCCTGTGCCAGCGCCGGAGCATCGTTTGTACCGTCACCTGTCATGGCAACCACTTTTCCTTCTGCCTGCTCTTTTTTGATCGCCTCAATTTTATCTTCCGGTTTACATTCTGCAATAAAACCGTCAACTCCTGCTTCCTTCGCAATCGTTGCTGCTGTCAGCGGATTATCACCGGTACACATGATTGTCTTGATTCCGATTTCGCGAAGTCTTTCAAAACGCTCCACCAGTCCTGGTTTTACTGTATCCTTCAAATAGATCACACCTAAAATCTTGTTGTTTACACATACAACAAGCGGAGTTCCTCCAAGATTTGAAACTTCTGTTACAATCCCTTCCAGATCCGACGGGATGATTCCGCCTGCTTCTTTCACAAAAGTCTTGATTGCTTCGGAAGCTCCTTTTCTGACTCTGGTTCCGTCTTTTAAATTCACACCGCTCATCTTAGACTGTGCAGTAAACTCTACAAATTCCATCTGGTCTGCTGCGCCATCGTCGATCACACACCCAAAATTTCTTCCCAGTTCTACTGTAGATTTTCCTTCCGGGGTGGCATCCATCAAAGAACACATCACACAATAATCTGTCAGATCTTCTTTTGCAACACCCTTGACCGGATAAAATTCTGCTGCCAGGCGGTTTCCGTATGTAATGGTTCCTGTTTTGTCAAGAATCATCGTGTCCACATCTCCGCATGCCTCAACTGCTTTTCCGGACATGGCAATTACATTGAATCTGGTCACACGGTCCATTCCCGCGATTCCAATAGCTGAAAGCAGACCGCCGATCGTTGTCGGGATGAGACATACCATCAGAGCAATCAGCCAGGAAATCGGCATCTGTACTCCAAGATACTGTGCAAACGGGTACAGAGATACAATCACGATCAGAAAAATCAAAGTCAGCACGATCAGCAGTGTGTTCAGCGCGATCTCATTCGGAGATTTCTGTCTGGATGCGCCCTCTACCAGTGCAATCATTTTATCCAGGAAAGACTGTCCGGGTTCTGCCACGATTTTAATCTTTAACCAGTCAGAAACAACTGTCGTACCTCCTGTCACAGAGGAAAAATCTCCTCCCGCCTCTCTTGTAACAGGGGCGGATTCTCCCGTAATTGCAGATTCATCTACAGATGCAACACCTTCGATGATCTCTCCATCGTTCGGAATCACCTCTCCGGTCTTTACAAGCACGATATCTCCTTTTTTCAGTTCAGAAGCATTGATCACTTTCTCTTCTCCATTTGCCAGAAGCAGTCTTGCTTTTGTATCCTGCTTTGTCTTTTTCAAAGAAGCTGCCTGTGCCTTTCCTCTTCCTTCTGCAACGGACTCTGCAAAGTTTGCAAATAACACGGTCACAAACAGTACGACTGTTACAACTCCGTTGTACACGCGATATTCTTCACTTCCGCCAAACAGTGTTGGAAACACTGTCAGGACCAGAGTGAACAGAAATCCGATTTCTACGACAAACATGACCGGATTTTTTATCATGTAGCGCAGATCCAGTTTCTGAAATGCGCCCAGAATGGAGGATCTTAAAATATCCTTTGTAATAAATTTTGTCTTATCTTTCTTAGCCATGTTGGATTCTCCTTTCCGCTCATTTTCTACTGTCATAAGGACAGATGCTCAGCTACCGGTCCAAGTGCCAGCGCCGGGAAAAAGGTCAGAGCGGCAAAAATGTATACAATAAATACAAGAATGATCATAAAAGTTACATTATCTGTCTTTAGCGAACCGATTGATTCGTTCACTTTCTTTTTCGCCAGCAGAGATCCTGCGATTGCAAGCTGTGCTACAATGGAAAAATATCTTCCAAAGAACATTGCCAGCCCGGTCGTGATATTCCAGAATACACTGTTGTCGGCCAGTCCCTCAAATCCGGAACCATTGTTCGCCGCAGAAGAGGCAAACTCGTACAGAACCTGACTCAGTCCGTGATATCCCGGGTTCGTAATGCCGCTTGTTCCTGCCTGTGTTGCCACACCCAATGCAGAAAATCCAAGAATTAAAAGTGGATGAATCAAAATCACAAGCGCCACCAGCTTCATCTCTCTGCCTTCAATTTTTTTATTCAGATATTCCGGTGTACGTCCTACCATCAGGCCACAGATGAAAACTGCCAGGATCACATACATAACCATATTCATCAGACCCACACCTTTTCCGCCGAACACACAGTTAAGCATCATGTGGAGCATTGGAACAAGACCGCCAAGCGGTGTCAGTGAATCATGCATGTTGTTAACAGTTCCTGTTGTAAAGGATGTTGTCACCGTTGTAAATATTGCAGACTGCGCGATTCCAAAGCGAGTTTCTTTTCCTTCCATATTTCCTGCCTGTGCAAGTCCCAGTGAATGAGTCACCGGATTTCCTGCCATCTCAGCAGAATAGCAGATTACAAGTCCTACTACAAAAAGGATGGACATTGCTCCGAAAATCACTGCTGCCTGTCTTCCCATCAGCATTGGCTTACCAAACTGTTTTGGTGCAACTGCTTTTCTCGCTGCATTTTCTTTTCTGTTGTCATGGATCATATGGCCAAATGCTACAACGCAAGAGCCCGGAAGTATCATCATGGAAATCGTTTCTATTATATTAGAAATAACAGTCGGGTTCTCAAACGGTGTCGCTGAGTTTGCACCGAAGAATCCACCTCCGTTTGTTCCCAGATGCTTGATTGCTTCCAGTGCGGCTACCGGTCCAAGTGCCAGATCCTGCATCTTTCCTTCGATTGTCTGTATCGTTTCATTTGCCTGTAATGTCTGCGGCACTCCCTGACTTACCAGAAGAAGACCGATTACAAACGAAAACGGAATCAGGATTCTGGTCGTTACGCGGATCACATCTTCATAAAAGTTTCCCATCTTTCTTCCGGAAACTCCGCGGCAAAATGCCATACATGCTGCATAACCGCTGGCAGCTGAGGTAAACATCATAAAAATGATCACACACAACTGACTTCCGTAAGAAAGACCGCTTTCTCCTGCATAATGCTGCAGGTTTGTATTTGTCATAAAACTGATGATCGTATTGAAGGAAAGACTTGCCTCCATTCCATCAGCTCCGTTCGGATTTAAAAACAGCAAATTCTGTAATCGTAAAATCAAATAACCGATAAATACCATTACTGCATTTGCCAGTACTAAAGACATCGCGTACTTTTTCCAGCCCATGTCTTCTCGTTTGATTCCGCAAATTTTATATAAAAAATTGTCGATCGGATTGAACATCTTATCCGCAAATGTTTTTTGCTTTGTGGCAATGTGATACATATATTTTCCCATCGGAATGACCAGTATCAAGAAAATTGCCAGTGTGAGTATAATCTGTAACATCTCTCTTCCTCCTGTTGCTGTCCTTTCTCTTTTCTCACAATTTCTCCGGATGTATCAGCGCATACACAAGATATCCGGCAAGTAATAAAACTAAAATTCCAAGAACGATCATCTTTATATCCTCCTATTTTTCTTTTGGATTGATCAGCGATTCACAAAAATTCGCAAATAATTTTACACATCCAAAACAAATAATTAAAATTCCTAGTGCAATTAAATCCATCATATTTTTTTCCTCCTTGCTGTTCCCTATTGTAGGACATTGCAAATAAAATCTGTATTAAGCTGAAATGGATTCGTATAAAGATGGTATAAAGATTCGGGTGAAAAAAGGGGGATTGTGAAACACCTTCTCTTGAATTAGCATTTAAAATTGCAGAAATATTTGAGGTTTCGATCGACAAAATTTTTGAATATAGGAAGGAGAACTAATATGAATGAACAAACTATAATTTTATTTTTTCTTATTGTTTCATTAGGTGTAACACTCAGCCTATATATTTTTAAAGCTAAGAAACAGATGAATTATATGGGGGATGAACGGTGGGAAATGATACAACTAAAATCATACAGAATTGCCAGTATCTCCACTTGGCTTTTAATAATAGTACTTTTAATTTTGCCCATTTTCGTAGACAGCCAATCTACAATCACCATACAACGACTAACCATTTTTTGTCTATTTTACATTGGAGCCCGTAATCTTCTTGAACTTTCTGCAATAATATATTTTGATAAACAATTATAAATAAGTTTTGAACTCAGTAGATACGGACGTTCCGCCTTCTGGAAGAACCGTCGAATTGCTTCCTGCATTTTTTATCGCGGTTAATATTCTGGCATTGACCTCTTCGTCCCAAAAGTATACCTTGTTACATTTGCAGATTCCCCCGAAATCTTAAGAAACTCAGTGGCTTTTTATAACATTCTATAGTATGCTAAAAACAAAAAGGAGTTTTGCACAATGTTTCACAACAAAGTAGTTGTCATCACAGGCGGCGCACAAGGTATTGGAAAATGTATTGCCGAAGAATTTAAAAAGAACAACGCTTTTGTCTGTATCATCGACAAACAGCCAAATGATTACTTTGTCGGCGATTTGGCTGAAAAAGAAGTTCTGCACCGCTTTGTGGAAACAGTAATTGCTGACTATGGCAAGGTAGACTATCTGATCAATAACGCACTGCCGCTAATGAAAGGGATCGAGGAATGTTCCTATGAAGAATTTAACTACGCTTTAAAAGTAGGCATAACAGCGCCATTCTATCTTACAAAGCTTTTTCTTCCGTACTTTGCTCCTGATGCGGCAATTGTAAATATCTCTTCCTCCCGGGACCGTATGAGTCAGCCACAGACTGAAAGCTACACTGCTGCTAAAGGCGGTATAGCAGCTCTTACGCACTCCCTTGCTGTCAGTCTTGCCGGGAAAGTTCGTGTAAATTCAATATCTCCCGGTTGGATCGATACCGCTTACACAAAATATGACGGTGCAGATGTGATTCAACACCCTGCCGGCCGCGTTGGGAATTCCCTGGATATTGCCAATATGGTACTATACCTTTGTTCCGATAAAGCAGGTTTTATCACTGGGGAAAATATATGTATTGACGGCGGCATGACGAAGCAGATGATATACCACAATGATTATGGATGGACTCTGAATCAGGAAAATAATTGAGAAAGAGGGGCGTATCACAATACATGATACCCCCACTTTGAAACCTTAAGTATTACATTTTCCGAACACAACCACTTCTGATTTACTGATATTTTTCATTCTATAAAATCCTAATCTAAAATCTTTCCGCCAATCGAAACTGTCACGACCTGCCATGGAATAAATTTTCCGCTGTTTTGCAGTGCTTTCTTTGCCGCCATTTCCAGGCCTCCGCAGCATGGCACTTCCATACGAAGAATTGTTACACTCTGAATCTCATTTTCCGCAATGATCTGTGTCAGCTTCTCACTGTAATCTCCTTCATCCAGCTTAGGACATCCAATAAGTGTTACTTTTCCACGCATAAACTCCTGATGTACATTTGCGTATGCATAAGCTGTACAATCTGCAGCAATCAACAGTTTCGCCCCATTAAAATACGGTGCATGTACCGGAACCAGTTTGATCTGGCATGGCCACTGTGCCAGCTGTGACGACTGTGCGGCACACTTTTGCTCGGTATTATGACCGCTTTCTGGATGAAGCTGTCTCATTCGCTGTCCCGGACAGCCGGAAAATTCTGTCGTTGACTGCTCTGCTTTTTTTCTCTGGTTTTCCAGCACTGCCTGCTCATCGTATGGGGCAGCCTCCCGCTCCACAAAACGGATTGCTCCTGTCGGACACTGCGGCAGACAGTCACCCAGACCGTCACAATAATCATCCCTTAACAGTTTTGCCTTTCCATCGACCATCCCGATTGCACCTTCATGACATGCAGCTGCACAGACTCCGCATCCGTTGCATTTTTCTTCATCTATCTGAATAATTCTTCTGATCATCTTGATTCCTCCCTTGTTTTTGTAGTTCAAGTATAGTACAATCAAGGCAATATTTCGGTTGTTATAACCACAGAAAGGAAGATTTTATGAAAAAAGTTCAGACCCCTCTGTTTCAGGGAATTACAGAAAATGAATGGAACGAAATGCAAAACTGCAGTTGCATGCGTCAGCAGTCTTTTGAAAAAAATGAACTTATTTTTCGAATGGGAGAATCCGTCCGAGAAATCGGAATTGTTCTGACGGGAAGTGTTAATATCGAAAATGTAGATCTCTGGGGAAATAAAAGTCTGCTGAGCAACATCTCGGCAGGACAAGTATTTGCAGAAACCTACGCTTTTTGTCAGGAGCCTTTGATGGTGAATGCAGTAGCCGCTGAATATACAAATCTTCTTTTCCTGAATCTGGAGACTTTGATGCAGCCCCGCTATAAAGATACTCTCTGGACGGACAAGATCATGCAGAATCTCCTTCGAATTTCCATTTACAAAAATCTCATCCTGTCCAACCGGATTTTCTGCACAACCCCAAAGACCATCCGGGGACGTCTGCTGATCTATCTGTCCTCTCAGGCGTCCAAAGCCGAAAGCACGGTCTTTCAAATTTCTTTTAACCGACAGGAACTGGCAGATTATCTCAACCTGGATCGCAGTGCCCTCTCGAAAGAACTTGGAAAAATGCGCGACGAAGGAATTCTGGAATTCCGCAAGAATCAATTCGTTCTTCACCAGCTGCCGGAGTAGTCTGTTCTCTCAGACTACTTCCCATCTGTAAACCTATACCTGATCAGATGAGATGAAGTCCACCTCTGAAAGTACGAGTTGCGGAATGTCCGGATCGCTATACCTCTTTCACTGTTACAGTTACCTGATCTCCAGGCTGTTTTCCAATCTTGTTTCTAATTTCTTTTCGGATTCCAATAATATAACAAATGCTACCGTCTGGATTTTTAACTCCCATATTTACAATATTAGAATTTAGAGAGTAATACTCGTTTCTATGTTTCATAGAGATGAAAACAAAGCGGGGCTGCCATCACAGCCCCGTAAAACCTCACTTTGTCACTGCGCCACCCGCAACATACGATATCCAATCCCCACATGTGTCTGGATATATTTCGGCTGAGATGGATTTTCTTCAATCTTCTTTCTGAGCGTTGCCATAAACACCCGCAAAGAAGCTACATCATTGTCCCAGGCACTTCCCCAGATTTCTTTCGTAATATATGTATGAGTCAATACCTTTCCAACATTTTTTGAAAGCAAAATCAGAAGTTTATATTCCGTGGATGTCATATGCAGTTCCTGCCCCTTTAAATACACACAGCCGGACACATAATCAATCCGCAGGTCTCCATTGACAAATTCTTTTTCTTCCTGAGATGAGCTGGATTCCATATACTGAAGTCTTCGCAGGATCACACGCAGTCTTGCCAGAAGCTCCTCTACAGAAAACGGCTTGGTCAGATAGTCATCCGCACCTGCATCCAACGCCTCAATCTTATCCCTGTCTTCACTCCGCGCACTGATCACTATAATCGGCAGATTTGACCAGGAACGGATTTTTTTGATCACTTCCACTCCATCCATGTCCGGAAGCCCCAGATCCAGAAGCATGATATCCGGTTTCTGAGACGCTGCTTCCAAAATTGCCTGAGCACCGTTGGCCGCCGTATGGAAACGGTAATCCTGTGTCTCTAATGTAGTTGTAATCAAGTTTCTTACTGCTGTATCATCTTCTACCGCTAAAATCAATGGTTTATTCATTCAAAGTAACCTCCTCTGCCTGCAGTGTAAATGTAAAAATCGTACCATGTGGAACATTATCTGCTACCTGAATCGTTCCCCCATGCGCCTGTATGATCGACTTACAGAGGAACAGCCCCAGTCCAAGACCTCTTCTGCTGTCTGCAACTTTACTGTCTGCAGTATAAAACATATCAAAAATCTTTTCTTTTGCACAATCCGCAATTCCTTTTCCATTATCTGCAATGGAAATCGCGATCATCTGATTTTCTTTTCTTGCATAGATCTCTATTTTAGAGCCTTTCGGCGTATATTTCAATGCATTGTCCACAATATTAATAATAACCTGGATGATGAGACGGGAATCCATTTTTGCCAGAAGCAGCTCTTCCGAATGAATAAATTTCAATTCATAGTCCGAATGATCCCGGCTGATGTGTTTCAGCGCCCCCTCAATCACCTCATCCACCAATTCGATCTGCAGATTCAGATTCATAGTCCCGTCTTCCAGCCGCGTCACAGACAGAAGATTTTCCACCAGATTGATCAGCCACATGGAATCATCATAAATTCCTTTATAAAGCTGTTTTTGCTTCTCTTCACCAAGCGCTGACGCACTGTTCAGAAGAATCCCTGCACTTCCCGAAATACTCGTCAGAGGCGTCCGAAGATCATGAGAAATCGAACGCAGGAGATTTGCTCTTAACTGCTCATTCTTTGCCTGTGCAAGCGCTTCTTCCCGTTTTCTGTTATAGCCCTCTTTTTCCAATGCCAGTGCACATTCCCCTAAAATGGATAAAATCAGGTTCTGTTCATAGACATCCATCATCATCCCTTCCAGAGCAATTCCGATCACGCCATAGACCATGTCTTCGTTTCGGATTGCCAGATACAGGCAATGTGCATCCGGATACTGATCCATTCCTGTTCCTGCGCGTTTTCGATTCTCGAACACCCACTGCGCAGCCTGCCGTTCCCGCTGCTGCAAGTATAACATCTTGGCTGCACCAGGTTCTGCCATACAAAACCTGGGCTCAGAAAGTATTCCATCCTCTGCCCGATAATATATCACATTTTTTCCCATCATGCGCATCAGATGCCTTGCAGTCTCTTCAATCATCTCATCCGCATTCTTCGCCTTCTGGAGCATCTGATTCGTCTCCAACAGGATGCGGGTACGTAAAGCCATCTGCTCAGCCCGATACCCCTGCTTACGGATTTGTATGGTCAGGTTACTGACGATCATGGCTGCAATAAACACCGTTACAAATGTCACTGGATACCCGTAATCATACGAAGAAAACGTAAATCGTGGCTCTGTAAACAAAAAATTAAACAACAACACACTGAGCAGCGAATAGC
Organism: Mediterraneibacter gnavus ATCC 29149; assembly: GCF_008121495.1. NCBI lineage: Bacteria > Bacillati > Bacillota > Clostridia > Lachnospirales > Lachnospiraceae > Mediterraneibacter > Mediterraneibacter gnavus. The sequence goes on from NZ_CP043051.1 coordinate 3,393,366, forward strand.
ATACGCTCCATCCTCTGTTGACCGTAATGATTGCAATGATCAGAACCCCTAAAATGTATACAATAATGATATTTTCTTCTGAAAATCCAAGATACCGGAATAAATATCCAATTCCAGTTGCTATAAAAAGGATCCCTGTCATTACCAGCAGCCCTTTTAAAAATCTTTCCCAGATTTTCATCTGTTCCTGTTTCATATCTTCGCTCCCATATTTTTCACTTCCTGTCAAATTTAACACTTCATATCTAAAAACTGCATGAAAACTTTTTTGGTTCCATTAAAATCTTATAAAGATTCTTTCTCTGCTACACTAGTATATTTAAATATGAAGACAATATCAACACATTATGACAGATAAAAATAAAAAAACGGTCATGCCGAATATAACATGACCGCTGTATACTATATTATGACAGAAAAAAATATTGTGCTGTCCCTTTTCCTATTCTTCGATAACTCCGCCATTTGCTTCGATCAGACCATTGATATACGCACTTCCCAGCGCCCGGTCAAAAAGACCATATCCCGGCTTTCCGCTCTCTCCCCAGATCATGCGTCCATGATCCGGACGGAAATATCCTTCAAATCCCGTTTCAACTAGCGCCTTCACGATCGCATTCATATCCAGAGAACCTTTTTGCGTCAAGTGACCTGACTCTTCAAACGATGTGTCCGGAAGAATCTTCACATTCCTGATATGCATAAAGCCGATACGCCCCATTGCGGAATATTTACGCACCATTGCAGGGATATCATTGTCAGGGGAGCTTCCAAGCGAACCTGTGCAAAGACACAGACTGTTTGCCGGGCTGTCCACGATCGACAAATAACGATCAATATTTTTCTCACATGTAATCACCCTCGGCAATCCAAAAATCGGATACGGAGGATCATCCGGATGTAATGCCATCACGACATCGCATTCTTCTGCCACAGGGATCACCCGTTTCAGAAAATATTCAATATTCGCCCACAGCCCTTCTTCTCCAAGCTCTCCATATGCCCGGATCAATTCACGCACCTCATCCTGTGTGTAGCTGGCATCCCAGCCAGGCAGATGGATATCATCTTTCAGTGGATCCAGCCCTTTCAGCTGATCCCAGTACATCACAAGACTGGTAGATCCATCCTCAGCTTCTTTATCCAACTGGGTTCGCGTCCAGTCAAAAACCGGCATAAAATTATAAGTAATACATTTGATTCCGTACTTCGCACAGCGCTGGATCGACTCACAGTAATTTTCAATATGACGGTCGCGTTCCGGTCTTCCAAGTTTAATCTCTTCTGTGACAGGAATAGACTCTACCACATCAAATACCAGACCATTTGCCGCACATTCATCAACCAGATGTTTGATGCTCTCTTCCGGCCATACTTCTCCCGGCTTCACATCATACACAGCAGAAACAATCGAACGCATTCCCGGAATCTGACGGATTTTATCGAGTGTGACCGGATCACTGTCTCCATACCAACGAAATGAACTCTTCACTTGAACTACCTCCTATACTCTTACTTTCACCACAATTTTCTTTACGTGACAGGAACCATTTGCTGTCATTCGTCTCGGAGCATGTCCGTCTTCCGGCGGCACGATTGCAAAATCCCCGGCTTTTAAAATGACACTTCCAAAATCCGCAGGTTCCTGATAAAAAATCAGATCCTTCTCTGCATCATACTCCACGGACGGAATCAGATTTTCTACCGGCTCGTAACCGAAACATTCTTCTCCTTCCACTACATATTGTACATCGAAGTATTCTTTATGACTTTCAAACGGACAATCTGCAGCATCCATTGTAGAATAACTCTGCACATTCGCATACACTTCGTTCCCGTCAATCGGTACATTTCCAACCGGCAGAGCGGCAAGATCGGTATCTCTTAAAAACGTAAACGCTTTTTTAAATTTCTCACTGAGATAATCGTATTTCTCAGCCAGTAAAATATTTGTCGTCAGCATCTTTTTTCCTCCTGATTTTTATCGGACAATACTTCCCTGTTCCATTTCCAGATTTCATCATACAGACCATAAGAAGTATTTTTATCATAGGAATATACAAGCAGTACGTCCAGCATATACGGAGAAACACTCAGCCCTGAAAGTTGTCTGGCAAATGCCATTGCCGCAATTTCTGACAGGCATGAGATCACAGAACGGTTGGAGAATGGTTTTCTCCACAGCTCAATTTTCTCTGTTCTGGTAAAAATTTCTCCTGCATATTGTTCCTCCACTGCATGAAACAATTCGTGTGCCAGCAAAATTTCCAACAGGCGCTCCTTTTTAAGAAGCGGGCAGCCGCACTGTTTTTCAAGCGCAGCCGCCTTATCTACGCAGTCTGTAAAGATTGTGATCTCATCTGGCTGTACATACTGTGCAAACAAAACCACCCCTCCTCCGGTCGGAACTTTCGGCATCTTTACTTTCATGCCCATTTTCCCGGCCAGAATCTTCGGATCTTCAGTCCCATATTTTTCACTGATGCGCTTCGCCCATTCCCGTCCGCAGGCATTTGCTTTCACAGTGTACGCATCTTTTTCCTGTGACGTAAACTTTCGCTCCAGGGGTTCTCTTGCAAATGCATAGCGTCCCCACGCTTCTTCTGTCACACCCTCCAGTGTCTGCACCATATCTTTCAATGGAATTTCCGGAAACTTTTCTGGTTCTTCCTGTACATTTCTGCCTGCCAGCGCATCCAAAAACCGGTTTCTTTTACCACTCTTGTCCATATTGCTGCATATTCCCTTCTATTATTACAGACTGTTTTTCGCTCCCACAATGATCACATCATCAGATGGATTGATCATCTGCATCTCAACTTCCATCAGCATCATAATCTTATCCAGATCAACAGATCCTGAAAAATCCATCACCCGGGCTCCGGCGCAAATATAGTAATCCGGGCGCAGGATGGCATCCTGCTGATAAATCGCCAGTTCTTCCCACATCTGAGAGACCACATTCCGGTAGCTTCCCGCTTTACAAAGAAGAGCTTTTCCATCATTTCTCTGCACTTTGATAAATCCTTTTTTATCCAGAATACGAACCGGATGTTTTCCTTTTCTGTCTGTACCAAATACATAGAAATTCTTTGTTGCACATTCTTCCTTGATTGCAGAAGGTTCTTCTTTTAAATCCTCTGCTGCCAGCTGACGTGCTTCTTCTGCTGTACATTCCTTCAAAAGATCGGTTGTCTTTACTTCTGTGGAGCCCAGCGCGATCGCTGTCAGCTTTGAAGTCTGAGGATCGATCTCGATATGAACATCCACACTGTCCGCTGCGGCACCACTTTCCACTGCTTTGTCAATTGCTTCTGCTTTGATCGAGCGGATATCTTCCGGTGTCGGGTTTGGAACCACTCGTTCCACTACATCACGTACCATTGCAAGTGCAACACCGATGGAAGAAATGACCTCTGCATTATCCGGAATGGAATAGCGAAGTCCCATTTTATCCGAACAGAATCCAATCAGGGAAGCGGCTCCTCCGCCGACTCCTACCAGACTGATCTGATCTTTCTCCAGGCGATATTTTTCTGCCAGTTCCATGATGATCGGTTCAATTTTCTCATAGGCTCTTGTCAGAATCTGTTCTGCAACCTCTTCCACTGTTTTTCCCATGTAATCTGCCAGAGGCTGCATTGCCTTGCGCGCCGCATTGGCATTTCCATAGGCAAAATATTCTGGTTTAATCAGTCCCAGCACATTCGCTGCACAGGTATTTGTGATCGTGATCCGCTTTCCGCTTTTCAGTTCGATCGCTACATAGTCCGCAGGATCTCCCTCTTTCGGGCTGAAGAATACGACTTTCGGATCCACGATTTCTTCTTCCGGAGTAAATACCGCATAGTCCATACCTGCAATATGTGCGGAACGTGGTCCCACATCTTTGACACCGCTCTTATCTGCCCGCACCATACTTCCTCCGGCAACACCGAGGACACGCACATCCAGACTGCTGATATATGTACGATGTCCGCCTACATTCGAATAATCAATGGCAGGACGTCCGTCTTTGATTACACCGATATTCGTCGTTGTTCCTCCAACTTCAAAATATACACCATTTGAGGCACGCAGATACATCAGACTTCCCATCACAGAAGCTGCAGGACCGGACAACATCGTAAGGACCGGACGTTTTTTCATTTCACTGATCTCCATAACACCGCCGTCACCTCTCATGATCATCAGAGGAACTTCTACCCCGGCGCTTTTTACACTCTGTTCTGTAGAATTTGCTGTATTGAGCATTTTCGGCAAAATGGACGCATTGATTGCAGCTGTACGTGTACGTCTGGTCAGTCCATAAAGCTTGGTGATCTCACTGGCTGCTGTCGCTTCCAGACCCATATCTTTTGCAATCTTGCAGATGCCGGTCTCATTTTCCATGTCATCCACACCGTAAGATTCACTGGCCACGATAACCTGTGCACCATCACCCACCAGAGATTTAATCGTATCTGTCACAAGCTGGTCAGACAGATTTTCATCACAGATGAAGCGGTTCTTAAGCCGGATAAAACGCCCGGATCCAAGGTTGATATCCTTCATATTCGTCTGCGCTTTTGCGATCCAGCCGCCCACACCTTTCGGACCGACACCGATCACTCCTACATTTGCCACATCTCCTTCGATCAGAGCGTTGGTCGCCTGTGTCGTAGAATGTGCAACAAAGATCACATCTTTCGGATCGATTCCATTTTCTCTCAGGCAATTCTGAAATGCCTGTACAACTCCGGTCGCAACCCCTGCCTTGTCATCATGTGTTGTTTTCACAGAAGACTTTCCGATAATTTCATGGGTCGCATTGTCGATGGCAACGGCTTTTGTATGTGTTCCGCCGACATCGATACCCATACGTACTTTTCTATCACTCATTTGAAACTCCTCCTTAACCAAACATAATGTAAGTGATGGCCTGCATGATGATACAAACAATCCATGCAACCGGCAATGTCTTTTTCAGATGTTCTCTTGTTGATACTTTTGCGTAGCTGACTCCCCATGCGATCCAGCTCTGTGTCATACAGATGGAAACATTCATTGTAATAGAAGGAATGACCATCAGCGCAAACAGATATGGAGTTGAGAATCCGATTCCTTTCAGGATTCCCAGTGTTGCTGCTCCACAACCGAAAAGTGTCAGCGGTCCACGGAACAATCCAAGTGGTGCTAAAAGTGCAAACGCAATACTGATCACCAGTGTATTGTGCGGAATTACATTTCCAAGCAACGCATTAAAATAAGGAACACAAAGTTCTGCTGCTTTATTGAACATCGGAATCATAAGCAGAAATCCAACCAACGGTGCTGTATCAACTACACCATCATAAAAATCTTTATTCAGCACACGGCAGGCACCCCGGAAAGATTTCAGTTTTCCACAAACTGCCAGTGCATAAAAACTTCCAATGATAAATCCGAGAATGATCGGAACATTCAATACAACCAGCAGTAAAACCGGAAGGATCGGTGCGATCAGCGCAACTGTCGGAACATATCCCGGACGTGCTTTTCTTGCGGCGGATGCACTCCATGCATGAACAGTTTTCTTCTTTCTCAGAGAAAACATGCACATCACGATCACCATGATCAGCTGTACAGCAAGTCCGATCCCTGCCCAGCGAAGACGTGCCGGATCATCATAGGTGATCAGCTGTTTTCCGTCTTCTCCCAGGAAGAATGCCAGAAACTGTCCGGTAAGTACCGGGTTCAAGTACATTCCGGCTCCTACACTTAACATAAAAGAACCGATAGAAAGTGTCTTCGGAATACCAAGACTCATCAAGATCGGAAGAATGATCACTCCAATCGCAACAACTGCCCCTGCACCAAATAATGTAGAGAAAATTGCCGTTGTTACTGTAGAAAGCAGGACGCAGATAATGACTGGTTTATCTCCTCCAAGCTCAACAGCCTTTCGAATCAATGCATCTGCAATTCCTGTCTGAAGCAGTACACGACCAAACCATGCACCAAACACAACATTGACAAGAACACTTCCCCATCCTTCCGGACCGGACTGGAACACTTTCGTGATCGCATCTACAAAACTAATGTCCGTAATTCCCGGATATGCAGCGATAAATTCCGGATTTGTTGCAAAAGTATTTCCAATCAGTGGAAGCACTGTCCAGATAATACCCATGATCAGCATACCCATCATCAGGTTGCCGCCGCGAACTGCGTAAACGGCAAGACCTACAAATGAGACGAGCAGCAGGATTCCTATTACATATTCCATGATATTTCCTCCCTAGTTCTCTCTCTTTTCTTACATTTTCAGGATGGATTCCCAAACTTCTTCAATTACCGGGATTCCCTGTTCTTTGTTCTCTTTGATATTTTTCAGCTCCAGTTCTCCCGGATAATAAACCTCTCCGCCTTCTTTGATCGGTTCCGAAGATTTGACATCTGCAAGAATCTCTTCTACTATCGCATCTGTCTCTTCTACTGTATTGAATTTTGTCGGATCAACAGCGATCATGATCTGAGTCAGTCCGATCTCATCTCCAAATGTTCCGATCTTCTGTACAGAATTTCCATTTGTCAGAACGGTTGCGATCAGATCAAGCACGATAGACAGTCCGCTTCCTTTCCAGTATCCCATTGGAAGGACTCTCCATGTTTTTTCGATTTCCGTAGGATCTGTTGTCAGCTCTCCTTTTGTATCATATCCACCCGGCACCGGAAGCTGTACACCTCTGAGACGGCAATCTTCAATCTTTCCATAAGAAAACTGAGAAACTGCACAGTCAATCATCGCATGTTCACCATTGGAACGAGGCACTGCCATGATCAGCGGGTTGTTTCCTATTTTACGGTTCAAGCCGCCCCATGCCGGCATGTTCGGCATTGTGTTGGACCAGCAGATACCGATACATCCATGATCTGCTGCGAGCCATCCATATGTACCGCCTCTCATCCAGTGGTTATTGTTTCCTAATGCAACGCATCCGACTCCGTACTCTTTTGCCAGTTCACAGGCACGATCCATTGCTTTCTTTGCATTCAAAGGCCCGAATCCACGATGCCCGTCCCATCTCTCGATGGCTCCCATCTGCATTTCACAGGTTGCTTTCGCATTCGGATCGATCTCCCCTTTTTCCAGATAGCTGACAACACGCGGAAAACGGTTCAAGCCATGTGAGAACACACCTGCAAGGCTATTCTGTGCAAAAATAACTGCTGCATTTTCTGCATCCTCATGATTGAATCCCCTTTTCTCCAAAACTCTTGTAAACTCCTGTACCATAACATCATATTGAACTCTCATGATAATCTCCTTTCAGTTTGTGAAAATATTTTGAAAACTCATAAAAGCGCTTTCTCTAGCTTTCATTATAGTTATCTGTCTGTTTTTGTCAATATAAGATATCAACTACACACTACTTTCAGCATATAGTATAATTTTTTAATCTGATTTTCGTGCAAATCGCTGATATTTTTTTAACATTATGCAAGCGTTTTCTTATATTTCAAAAAAAATAAGAGAAAGACTTTCAGATATTTTTCCAAAAATCTTTCTCTTATGCTTCCGCCAGCCTAAGTTGTCTGTCCTTCCACTAACTCCGGCTGAATTGTGCAGGATGAATATACCTCTGTCTTTTCAATCAGACTAGTCAACAGCTGAACACTCATCATTGCCACTAATTCCGGCTTATTATCAATTGTTGTCAATTGCGGTTCACAAATTTTTGCATATTCCGAATTATTATAACCGGTTACTGCTACTTCCTCCGGCACCTTGATTCCATAATGTAAAAGCGCTTTCACAACTCCTGCTGCCGTAATATCCTCTCCGCAAACAATTCCCGTAAATTTTTGCTTTCTCCGGATCAGCTGTTCGACCGCTTTTATACCACCTTCAATACTTGATGCGGTCTCCAGCACCTGCTGTCTTGCATTTTTGAGACCACATTTCTCCATCTCCGCAATAAATCCCTCACATTTAAGCTGTGCACTGACTGTATCCATATCTCTCAGATAATAAATCTCGCGGTGTCCCTTTTGAATCAGATGTTCCACAGCAAGCGATACTCCATACCTGTCATCGACCAGAACCGAATATGAATTTGGCAGTTCCAGCTTTCCATTGGCAAGCACAACCGGTATATTCTGCAGCAACCCGCTGATTTCCGCATTTTTACAAAGCGTATTAAACACAGAACCTACCAGTACGATTCCATCCGTCTTTTTCTCCCGTGCTGTCCGCAGATACTTGATCGTCTCTTCCAGCTCCCCGCCCGTGTTGCACAGAGAAACCTCGTATCCACGACGGCTGAACTCTCTCTCTATGGTATAGGCCGTTCTGGCATAATGCGGAACACGGATATCCACTGTTAAAACAGAGACGGTCTTCATCGATTTGCTCACCATTCCGCGTGCGATCGCACTTGGCGTATAATTATTTTTTTCCAGAATTTCTTCTACTTTTTTTCGGGTTTCCGGATTTACATTTCCCTTATGATTCATAACCCGCGAAACGGTTGAAATCGAAACCCCTGCTTCTTTTGCAATATCATATATATTCATAACTTCCCTCTTTCCAACATTCCATACCTTCATGAAAGGGCTTTTACAAAAGCATACGTGATAAAGCCAAGATTTGTCAAGAAAATTTCCAACAAAAATTCGGAGTTTACATCAAGATTTTTAATACTTTTTTCTACATACTATTGACTTTTCTTCCAACTGTTCATATACTGTTTATACAAACATATACAGTTGATAAACAGTCAACTGATACAAGGAGGGATACTATGGAATACCTGTTGGAAGTACAACATCTCAACAAAAATCTTAACACCTTTGCTCTGCATGATATCAGCTTTACACTAAAACCTGGATTTATCACAGGTCTGATCGGACAAAATGGCTGCGGAAAGACCTCTCTGATCAAAACTATTCTGAATTTGTATGAAAAAGATTCCGGAGCAGTCTTTGTAACTGGTCATTCCATGGAAAACGAAGAAATTGCTGCAAAAGATCAGCTTGGCGTTGTTCTGGATGAATGTCTCTTTGATGCAGACACCCGGGTTGAGACGAACGCCCGCTGCTTCGGTGCTCTCTATAGTCGATATGATCACCGCTTATTTCTGGAATTCTGCAGACGTTTTGATGTGGACCCAAAGAAAAAAATCGGCAAACTCTCCAAAGGACAAAAAGCACGTTTTCAGCTTGCCTTTGCATTTTCCCATGACGCAAAAGTGTTTCTTATGGATGAACCTGCGGCCGGACTGGATCCTCTGTTTCGCAAAGAACTGATGGGATATATGCAGGAAATCGTGGAGGACGGCACGAGAAGCATTCTTTTTTCCACCCATATCACCGAAGATCTGGATCAGATCGGAGATTACATTCTTCTGATGGATTACGGACGTCTGATACTGGATTTAACGCGGGAAGAACTTGCAGATCGCTATCTCCTTTTACATGGTACAAAAGAACAACTGGAGCAGTTAGATTCTCAAATGGTCGTTTGTCAAAATTTCGGTGAATATCGGAATTCCACACTGATCGACTCTGCCAAAGCAGAATCACTCCATCTTGGCGCTCTGACCGTCACCAGGCCTTCTCTGGAAGATCTGATGTACTGTTTTCACAAAGGAGGTGTAATCCAATGACAAAATTGATTATCCAACACCTGTGGTCTGATTTTAAAAAACACTGGCTCGGGATTCTTGTGACATTGGTATTGTGTTATATTGCTACCATTTTTGTGTTTACCTTTGGATTCTGGTTTTTCATGGTGGATTCAGAAGCTTACTTGCTTTCAGAGGCTGAACTGAGGAAAATGATACTGAACGGATCGGAGACCTATACACTTTTATACTTTATTGGCACTGCCGGCATTTTGTTGTCTGTCATCCTGATTTCCAGAAAATTTCCCGTCCGGCTGTTGAAACCAATCTATTTTTGTCCGGCAGATATGAGATTAAAAAGAAAATCTTTGCGCTCTTATTTTTGGAGCAAGGTTTCTTTTTGTCTGATTTTATTTGTATTACTCTGTCTGAGCTTTACCGGAAATCTGCTGATATTTTTCCAGACTCCCGAGCTTACATTGCTACTTTTTTTGTCCTGCTTTATCCTGATTGATTTTTCCATGAAAGCAGATCCCGGCAACCGGATTCCAAATCGTAAGCTTGATGAAGCACTGGAAGGAAAAGGAATGAGCATCGTCAATGTCTACTGGTTCTGTCTGCTTGCTTTGGAATATGTTGCTTTATTTTGCCAGAGCTATCTGCAGACCTCATGGAATAGCTGGATCATTGCACTTTGGATCATTGCTATGATCGGAAATGTTTTTGCAGCAGTTTACTGCATCCGTACTTTTTTAAACAATATGATTTCTTATGAAAACTTATATTTCCCAAAACAGGAGGTAACTGTATGTTGACGCTGATCTTACAAAGTCTGTGGTCTGATTTTAAAAAACACTGGCTGAACTTCTCCATTTTATTTGCATTGTGGACCATTTGCTATTTCACATTTGGATTTTCTACTCCTTCTGCCTCCATAGGCTTAGGACTTGCTTTTGTACTTCTTCTTTCAGTAAAATTGCCGATACGCTCTTTGAAAGCACTCTCTTTTTGTCCTGCTGACACAAAGATAAAGCGTCGGTTGCTTTTGATGTACCTGTTGGTTAAAATTTTGATCTGTCTGCTGATATTCTCATTGTTTCAAATTCTGGGCGGAGGTTTCCATTATTGGATAATAACTGTCACACCTCGTGAAACAATAACCTACTTGCTGCTCCTTCTCCTCCTGATCATCGCAGCTTGCTTAAATCATGCCATGCCTTCTCCAATTCAGTTAACCGAAGAGGGGCATCAGCAGAAAATTTTCAATAGGATTCTCAATTTTGACTTTCTGAATTTTATCTGGATCCTGCTGCTTGTGGCCGAATTTGCACTTTTTAAATATGCTTCCCCCAAAAATATTCTCTGGTTTCTGATCATGAGCATAAATATACTTGTAACCGCTTACTGCATTCACAGTTTTCTAAACAGCATCCTTTCTTATGAAACTTGCTTCGAACTGCAGGACTTTACAGAAAGGAGGCCTGGTACACATTGAACATTCTTTTAAAACCGGATTCCTCACTGCCGATTTACGAACAGCTTGTACAGGCATTTAAGGAATCCATGTTAAACGGGGAGCTTTCTCCAGGTGATATGCTTCCTTCCATCCGAAGTCTGGCAAAAGATCTGGAAATCAGCGTGATCACCACAAAGCGCGCTTACGAAGAACTGGAATCCGAAAACCTCATCTACTCTCATCCGGGAAAAGGATTTTTTGTAAAGCAGGTAGATTTTCGTACTCTGCAGGAAGAACAGCTTGTTCAACTGGAACATGCGCTCTCTTCCTGTATCGAAGATGCAAAAAAACTGTCTCTTTCTTTAGATGAGGTACAGGACTTGATACAACTTTTATGGAAAGGCAGGGATTAGGATATGTCTGAACTAATTTGTAATGAACTCGCAAAATCTTACAGTCACTTTCAGTTATATCCGACTTCTTTTCAACTGGAAAGCGGATATCTGACAGTACTTGCCGGGAAAAACGGCTCCGGAAAATCAACTCTTTTACGCTGCCTTGCCGGGATTGATCCGGCCTGCACCGGTGATGTGACGCTGGATGGAATTTCTTTAAAAAAAGAGCCTGACAGCTACAAAGATCAAATTGGTTATGTATCAGAGGAACTCACTTATTTTATGGAAAAATCCGCTCTGGAAAACGGAGAGCTTCTGGGCCCTTATTTTTCCAACTGGTCCATGGAACGCTATTATACGCTGATGGACCGGATGAATTTTTCTCCCTCCAAACAGCTCTGGCAGCTCTCCAAAGGCGAATACATGAAAATGCAGACCTGTTTTGCACTGGCACATCATCCACGTTTTCTGATCTTGGATGAACCGTTGGAAGGCTTTGATCCTGTCTTTCGCAAAAACTTTCTATCGATTATGCAGGATATTTTAAATGAAGATGTAGGAATTTTTATTTCCTCCCACATTACAGAAACATTGAAAAAACTTGCCGATTACCTGCTGTTTGCCGATAATGGAATTATTACGTTCCACTGTCCGGAACAAATGGATGCCTTTCTTGCCGACAAATTAAAACGCTCTCATACACATATACGAGACCTGCTGTCCCGTAATTCTTAGGAGGTGACTTATATGAACCACAATGTTTACCACATAGAGAAGCAAACCTTTCATTTTGGAGGATACTGGCTGTTAACAGGAACCTTGTTTTTCCTTTATCTTCCGACCTCCCAGTTTGAGATGCAGAACGCCTATCATGCTCTTTCAAAAGGATTGATCCCGGATCCTGCCACCTTTCTCCCTGTCTGGTTTATTTTCGGTATTTTCGTACTCTGCTGCTATCTCTGTTATGAGCTTTTTCTCATCGCAGAAAACGGAGTGATTTCATCCCGTGTTACCAGATATCTGACACTTCCGCTCAGGCGACAGGATTATTATAAGATCAAAGCACGGATCTTTTTTGAAAAATTCGGAGTGCTGCTTCTGACACTGGTCGCAATGTTTCATATTTCCTTTCTTGGATACAGGCTGCCTCTTTCCCTGTGGAAGCGCTCACTTCCGGAACTGATTCTCACCTGCTGCTTTTTGTTTTTTGCAGCGATTCTGATTTTTGCCGGATATCTGTTCCACGATCTTTACTGCCTGAAACATCATCATTAAAAATACGGATGGGCGTGTTTATGCGTCCCATCCGTATCGATCTACTTTTTCCGGTTTCTCCACCTCATATTTAGTTTATACAAAATAACGACCAGAATAATATATCCTAATGGCAAAATTACTGCCAGTGCAAGCACAACTGTCAGTTTTGACAGCTTTTTCTGCTCTGTTTGCTCTGATTTTTCAGCCTTCTTTTCCTGTTTTACCGACTCGATCTTTATTTTTTTATCAGATCCTGTCAATGCGGAAAACGCTTCTTCTGTCAATGTTGCTTTCGCACTCCCCACTGGCTGTCCGTGATAAAAATACTCTACCGCAGCCTGTCTTACTCCTTCCTTTTCATTTGGAACATACTCTTTTTCCAATTCTGAAAACGAAACGCCCTTTGGAACCACAACATAGGCATCTTCCTTGTCAAAACTTTCAATATCTGATGAAGTTTCACATTCCCTCAGATTCAGCCTTTCAAAATTTGTAAATGCATAATCATACATAAACCTCGTATCCGTATAAGCATCTACTCCATATGTATGAAGCACCACCGCTGCCAGCTGCATATCATTTCCTTCCGCCATCGTCACAAGCGTTGTCTTTGACTGATCTGTATATCCGGTCTTTCCCGCTTTCGCATTCGCATAGTAATAATAGTTTTCCGGCCAGAGCATTTTATGATTCTGATCCAGAATCCTTTCTTCCGCAGTCAGATTCGTCGGTGGAACTTTGTATTCCAGCGGTGTCTCCAGTCTTCGAAACTCTTCATTCTGATAAGCTGCCGCTGCAATTCTCGCCATATCATGCGCTGTTGTATAGTGGTTGTCATCATGAAGCCCATTTGCATTGACCCAGTTTGAACTGGTACATCCCAATTCCTGAGATATCCGGTTCATCTCTTCTATAAACTCCGCATATCCGCCATTTAAGTACTGCTTTCCTACATTTTCCGCCACCGCATAGGAGACTTCATTTGCCGAAGCCAGAAGCATCCCATAAAGTGCTGACTCCATGCTGATTTCTTCCCCGGGCTTCATCCCGATCTGCGCATCATCCCACTGCAAAAAAGAAATACTGTCCTCTGAAAACACAACGGTATCGGACATTTTCGCATACTGTAATGCAGTCAAAACACTCAACACTTTCGTAATACTCGCAGGATATCTTTTTTCTTCGGCCTTTTTTGCATAAAGCACTGCCCCGCTGTTCATGTCCATCACAATGCCGGAAGCCGCATAGATCGCGGGTCCCTGTGGCCAGTTCGAAATCTCGTTTGTATCTATTTTCTCCGCATAAGATGCTGCTTTTTCCTGGTTTTCCTGCTCCTGTGCAGACAGTACTTGTGTATTTTCCGTCTGCTCCTGCCCGGCCATCTCCTCTGCACACACAGCCACACCCGGTGTAAGAGTCAAAAGAATCGCTGCCAATGCGCCTGAGAGAACTTTCTTTGCTTTCATAATCTGCCTCCATTTTGTTTCAATTGGTTTTATTATACGCAAAATGGAGGTTAGCGTCAACGCATCAGAAATTTTTAAATCTTTCTAAATTTTCCCCGTCTTCTCTTGAGGATTTTTCAAAAACAGGATAGAATAGGAGCATTCGGAAGGAGGATTTCCATGAGTTCCAAGAACAACAACGAACATTTTTTTAATCAGGATTTTGAAGTCACTTATGAAGACGATCCGATCTTTCATTATGAAGAAGAACCACTGACAAAGCGTGAATTTCAAACCGTAGATTTAAAATCACAGCCAAAGCCCCGGGCTTCCGGTAAAAAGAAAAAGAATATTCAAATGCCGCTGCAGGGAGACGAGACCATTTTAATGGATCCGATCACAAATGGATCCGTTTCTCCACAGTCCGGCCGAAAAAACCATCAATGGGAAGAAGAACCTGACAGAAGAAAAAATCCATCACGTTCAAAACGCCCGACCTCTGATTCTGATGATTACGAGGATGAACGCCCCCGCAGAGAAAAGTCTTCTTCCAAAAGGAAAAGTGACCTGCTTTCTCCTGTAAAAACCACTGCAAAATATGGGGGAAAAGCCATTTATAAAACAGCCAGCATTATCATCCGTTTCGTTTCTCTTTTGCTGATCGCAGGAACAGCCGCTTTCCTGGCTTATAATTTCTGGCGCGGCAGTGCTCCTTACGGAGATCCTGTAACTGCAGTAGAAGAAAAGAATTATTGTCTGGCCGCTTATGCCGGAGTCGCCGGATTTTTTCTTTTATTTGAATGCATCTCCTTTTTATGGGCTATGACACGGGTTCGTGTCCGTGACGGCAGAAAGACTTATAAAGAAGATACCGGACGTGGACTTTTCTCATTTATTTTTATCTATGTGTGCTCTTATGCATCCTTTTGGATCAACCAGATCATTCCACAGTCTCCGGATGTGTTAAAAGGAATCCGCGGTGCTCTGGATGTATTCGGTTCCATGCACAATGCCCTGCTTGGGCTCTGTCTGGCGGGAGTCATTTCCTGTCTGGTCCGTAAGTATGCAAAATAGATTGAGAACGACAAAACGCCGCCGGAGGTACAACGTTTATCTTTGGCAGCGTTTTTTGTTTTACTATTTACCATTATTTTACCAGCACTCCGGACTGCAGTATATCCCTAAGCAACTGATTTGCCTCTCTTTTGATCTCTTCAATCGATGTTTTCTCACCATGTGCCTCATTGATAAATCCAAGCATCCCAAAACACAAGAAACCTGCAATTTTCTTCGGGGAATATTTCACTTCTACATTCTGTCGGATTTTATTGGTATGATTTTCAATTGTTTCCAGTACAATAGTGTAAAATGCAGATGCAAGATACGGGTTTTTCTGCGGGCTGGTATACTGGAAAAATGCAAAACAGTCATAATACACTTCCAGAATACTGTTTAACATATTGCAATATCCCATTACAAGATCATTTCCCGGATTTTCTTTTTCCTGTTTTGTACGATAGATATCCGTTCCGATCTGAAGCATATCACTGAAAATATCATCTGCCAGTGCGTATTTATCACTGTAGTGTGCGTAAAAAGTAATTCTGCTGATTTCTGCCCGCTTGCACAATTCTGTAATAGAAATCTGCTCAAATGAGATCTCTCCCATCATTTCGATCAAGGTTGCCTTCAAATTTTTCTTGGTTTTGATCACTCTTCTGTCTTCCATGATTTACATTTTCCTCTTTCTGTATAATTAACTAACATTTTACAAATATTGTTCATTGTCTTTAGATTTCGGATTTGCTATAATCTTAACACTTGTTAAAATAACGGTCAATATGTAAGCTATTTTCGCCTTTCACCATAGAAACGGCGGGTTACGGATTAAGGGAGGATTTTATGCCAAAGATAGCAATTATGACAGACAGTAATTGTGGAATCACGCCTGATGATGCGCAGAAGTATCACATTCACATACTTCCAATGCCTGTCCTTGTTGGGGAAGACACTTTTTATGAAGGATGCAATATCACATCAGAAGAGTTTTACCGGAAACTTTCTTCCGGAGAACCTGTTACAACTTCTCAGCCATCGCCTGCGGATGTCATGAAGATGTGGGATCAGCTGCTGAAAGAACATGATGAAGTCGTTCATGTTCCAATGTCCAGCGGACTGAGCAATTCCTGCCAGACTGCCCTGCTCCTTGCGCAGGAAGAATATTTCAAAGGGCGGGTGCATGTTGTGGACAATCACCGGATTTCTGTTACACAGGCACAATCCGTTCTGGATGCAGTCGAACTTACCCGCCAGGGATTCACCGGGGCGCAGATCAAAGAAATTCTGGAAACGGAAGCCATGGATGCCACCATCTACATTGCGGTAGACACTTTGGAATATTTAAAAAAAGGCGGTCGTATCACAGCAGCAGCTGCTGCCATCGGAACCGTATTGAATTTAAAGCCGGTTCTTACCATTCAGGGAGACAAGCTGGACGCCTATACCAAAACCCGGGGAATGAAGTCTGCTTTTAAAGCCATGTGCAAAGCACTTGATAAAGATCTCTCCGGAAGACTCTCTGCACTCCATACTCAGGGACTGCTCAAAGCCGGTATTGCATATACACAGATGGATCCTGATACATTGGAATTTTTTAAAGAAGAAATGAAAAAACGATACCCGGATCTGGAATTGTTTCAGCTTCCACTTACAATGAGTATCGGATGTCACACCGGTCCCGGTGCACTTGGAATCGGGCTGGTACGAGTCCATAAATAACACAGGCGGGAAAAGTCACAGCATTACTTTTCCCGCCCGTTTTCTATCTTGGCTTCGCATTCGGATAAATCCGATCCATTCTTTCATCATCAAAATGTTCATCGATCACTTTTTCCCAGCCACTCTCTGCCGGTCTTCCATTGGCACGCATATCATAGCGCACCAGTGCCGCCATAGATACCAGAATATTCACTGCCATAAACACAACCAGAATCCAGGTCAGCACATATCCCCAGAGCATCGGAATCTTTTCAATCCATCCTGCAAATTTCGGATACAATACCTTGATCCAGATCACCGCTGCGATCCCCCAGAAAAAGCAGTACAACAGATTGATACGCCCACCCAGGTTAAACGGAATCTTACTGTAGTCCCAGAATACTTTTCCAAACACAATCTCTGTAAATACACTGCAGACATATTCATATGCTCCGCCTAAAAATGTACCTACAATAAAAATATGCCGGTCCGGCTTTTCTCTGTCCTTGTATAAAAGTGCCGTTGCAATGGCAATCGCCAGCCCCCATACAATACTGAACGGTCCCCATACAAGGCTGCTCCTGCTCATCCATACTCCGGCTGTCAGACGACAGAAGATCGTCTCTGTAAAGTCTCCAAGCACTGCTCCGATCAAAAACAGCCAGAATAGTTTATAAAACCCGCACCCTTCTGCAAAGTTCCCTTCTTTTTCTATCTGCTCTGTCTTTTCCATGATCACAGGATATGCCTTCGCCATTCGTTTTTCTACATGACCCACGATCATTAATGCAAATTTCTGCGTCCATACTGCTACTTTCTTATTCCACCGGATTGCAGTCGGCATCTCTTTCCGGATATGAAATACTGCTGCCAGCGATGCAGAAATATCCAGAGCCATTCCTGCTAGCAAAATCCAGAGCAGAATCTCCCGGATCAGCGTCGGAATCATGTGATATACTATCAGAAAAAAAGCATCTCCATACCGTACAGCCACAAATCCGAGCACTGCCCATAATACAGAATACTGTAGGCAGATGTATCCGTCAAAATTCCATTTCTTGTTCGAATAGTCCCACCATTTGTGCTGATTTAAGCGCTCCAGGATTTTTCCTGCCATCCACTCTATGATCGTTGCAAGCACTCCACAGCCGATCAGCTGAAAGACAGGCTCTGCCATCAGTTCTTCCATCGTGACTGCCATAAATACTGCTGCGATTCCATACACCAGACAGAACGGACCTGTCGAAAATCCACGGTTTACAAACTTTTTCTTTTTCACTGTGCCGACAATCGTTTCGACCACCCATCCCAGAAAAGAGTAGATCAAAAGCAGCCATACCAACTCCATCATTGAATAGTTCATCTATGTTTCTCCACTTATCTTTCGTATTTTATTACTACATTTACTCTTCGATTTTTTTCAAAATCTCACCAATATCTCCCATTTCTTCCGGCAGATCTTCTTTTCGATAATAATCAATTGACACGATCTTGCCGGGAAGCTCCTGTTTGTACGGCCCTGCCTGAACCAGCACTTTATCTCCCACTTCCAGATGTTCATCCTCTGTCAGATACGGATGCTTCTCTCCTTTTTCATGAAAGACCACGCTGCAGATAATCTGTTCTCCCTGACGTCTTCCACGACGATAAATATAAGGATTCAGAATATCTTCATAGCTTTCATAAAACCGGATGTATCCCGCGATCTCCCGGATAAATGCATCCCATCCTTCCGGAAGTCCTCTCCGGTTATATGTTCCTGTCACCACGCGGCTGGTACTTGCACCGCATTCTAGGGAAAGCTTAAATGCTGCACTGTCCGGCTCCTGCTGACCGGAGGTACTTTTCAGTTTTCCAAGATATTCCATGCACTTATCCATCAGCTCCGGAATCTCATCCCGCATATGATATTCTTTGGTCAATTCCCGCCCCGGAGCGATCACCTGACGGATCGTCAGAGTTTCCTCATACCGGTCCAGGATCATTTCTTCTTTATAATCCCAGTTGACAGTCTCATTTTGAGTTCCCTCTTCATTTTTCTGCGTGAACCGGACATTTCTCTGATATTCCAAAATGATTTTATTAATCTGTCCGGGAATGGAAGTTGGCACGATCTCATCCATGATCTTCAAAAATTCTTTCCAGTTATCCGGATAAACGCCGCGTCCCACAGATTTTTTCTCCTTCTCGCCCTGTTCACAATATGCCACTTCCCAGTTCTCATCATCTTCATCAGGCATAGCATCTGACGGCATATAGACCTCTTTCCAGTTTTCCATATGTAAATCTGCAATCCTCAGAAGCCACTCTTCTCCATGCTCTGCGGTCAGTGAATACGCGCATTCAAAAAATGGATAGGACACACTCTCTATCACTGCATCCAGCCTGCAGTCTTTCGCAGTACGAATCTCTATCAATGTCTTGTTTTCGCCTTTTCTGGTCGAAAAACGAATATAATTCAACATCTCACCAATGTTCTCCTTTGCTGTCATTTCCGACTTGTGATCATGCCGGATTTCATCATTATATCACAAAAATACCAGAGATGAACTCTTTTGCACAGAAATTCATCTCTGGTATCCCTATCCGGATCCTATTCGTCACTGTTTCCAGCAGCTCCTATTCCATATAACCGCCCTTCATCGGAGACACAGCCTTTTCCGCAAACTGCTTTAAAACACCTTTTGTATATTTGTTTTCTCTTGGCTGCCAGCGGCTTTTTCTTTCTTTTAAGATTGCTTCCATTTCTTCCTCTGATTTTCTCTCACCATTTACTCCCACGATTCGAAGAACCCTGTTTGAAATGCTGATCTCGATCAGATCATTTTCTTCCACCAGGGCAATCGGTCCGCCCTGTGCTGCTTCCGGAGAGATATGTCCGATTGCAGGACCTTTGGATGCTCCGGAAAATCTACCGTCTGTCAGAAGTGCAATACTTGCACCAAGCGTTGCATCTGATGCAATTGCTTCTGTCGTGTAAAACATTTCCGGCATTCCGCTTCCTTTTGGACCTTCATAACGGATGATCACCGCATCGCCCGGCTGAATCTCATGTGTCAGTACTGCATGGATCGCATCTTCCTCACAGTCAAACGGTCTCGCCCGAAGAACTGCTTCAAACATCTCTTTTGGCACTACCGTGTGTTTTACAACTGCTCCATCCGGTGCCAGATTTCCTTTGAGGATCGCAATGCTTCCATCTGTTCCGAATGGTCTGTCAAACGGCCGGATCACATCTTCCCTCTTTAAATTCCACTGATCCAGGTAACTCTGGCATTTATCGTAGAATCCATTTTTCTTCAGCTCTTCCAGGTTTTCTCCCAGTGTTTTTCCTGTCACTGTCATAACATCCAGATGCAGCATATCCTTGATCTCTTCCATGATCGTCGGAACCCCTCCTGCATAATAGAAGAACTGTGCCGGCCATTCTCCTGCCGGACGGATGTTGAGCAGATAGTGTGCGCCTCTGTGCAGACGGTCAAATGTATCTCCGTCAATCTCAATTCCAAATTCCTTGGCAATTGCCGGAATATGTAACAGAGAATTGGTAGAACCGGAAATTGCCGCATGTACCATGATTGCATTTTCGAAGGACTTCATCGTTACGATCTTGTCCGGAGTCAGGTTATGCTCTGCCAGCCAGACTGCCTGTTTTCCGGCTTTTTTTGCAAACTCTCTTAAATCCTTGCTGGTTGCCGGCATCAGTGCACTTCCCGGGAGCATCAGTCCCAGCGCTTCTGCCATTACCTGCATTGTGGATGCTGTTCCCATGAACGAGCAGGCTCCGCAGGATGGACATGCATTATGTTTGTAAAATTCCATCTTTTCTTTTGTGATCTCTCCACGTTCACACATTGCATTGTACTTTCCAATCTGCTCCAGTGTAAGAAGATCCGGACCTGCATCCATCACACCGCCTGTCACGATAATAGACGGAATATTGATTCTTCCTACCGCCATCAAATGTGCCGGCATTCCTTTATCACAGCTTGCAATAAATACTCCACCATCAAACGGAGTTGCATTTGCATGAATTTCAATCATATTTGCCATCATATCTCTGGACGGCAGTGAATAGTTGATTCCATCATGTCCCTGTGCTTCTCCATCACAGATATCCGTACAGAAATAACGAGCTCCGAAACCACCTGCCTCTGCAACACCCTGTCTTGCCTCTTCGACCAGATCCAGAAGATGTCCGCTTCCCGGATGACTGTCTCCGAATGTACTTTCAATCATGATCTGTGGTTTGGAGAGATCCTCCAGCTTCCATCCTGTTCCCAATCTCAAAGGATCCAGCTCCGGTGCGATTTTTCTTAATTTCTGACTTGTCAGTTCCATCTTAATTTTCCTCCATTCTGATAACATTTCCCTGTTCCAAATATTGAATCAAAATTTTTGCATCTTCGTCCTCCACCCGCATTTTTACATCGTCAAAGCAAGGAAGGCTAAACACACCCAGCATTGATTTTGCATCCACCACATAACGTCCGCAGAGCAGATCTACTTCTTTTTTGCAGGCTTCTGCCGCCTGCACAAGATGTTTTGCATCCTGCATGTCTCTCAAATACACGGGTATGATCTTCATATACGCTCCTCCTTTATTATGCGAAGATCGAGATCACCAGTCCCAGAATCAGACCTGTGATTCCGATCAATGTTTCCATGATCGTCCATGATTTTAATGTTGTCTTCTCATCAATCTCCAAAAATGTACTTACCAGCCAGAATCCGGCATCATTTACATGACTCAGTGCCGTCGCTCCGCCACAGATCGCACAGCACATCGCTGCTCTGTACAGTGTAGAGCTGTCTGCCATAGCCGGCATTGACGCCATGATCCCGGAAGCCATCGTCATTGCTACGATTGAACTTCCCACAGAAGCACGTACCAGAAACGCAATGAGAAATGCGATCACGATCAGCGGCATCCCGCTCTTTTCCAGGATCGGTCCAATGATATTTCCAAGTCCCGAATCCTGCAGCATCCAGCGAATCACTCCGCCACTTGCGATTACAAGCAGAATCATTCCAACCGGTCTTAAGGAGTGATCCAGAATCTTTTTCAGCTGGTCTCTGTTATATCCCATTCTTGTTCCCAGCATGTACATTGCTGTCAGAGTTGCGATCGTCAATGCCACAAACGGTTCTCCTAAAAACTGAAGAACTGACTGCGCACTTTCCGGAATCGGAAGATATCCGGAGATCGTGCTGAACAAGATCAGAATAAGCGGAATTAAAATGATCGTGAATACAATCCCGAAGGATGGAAGATTTTTATCTATATCTGCAATTTCCTCTACATTTGCAGGGAGTTTGGTATAGATTTTATTTCCTATGATTTTTCCCCAGATAATTCCTGCAACTACTGTGGAAATCAGTGCAACCGGAATTCCGACCGCCATCATCGTCCCCAGATTCACACCCAGTGCGTTTGCAACCAGAACAGAACCTGCTGACGGCGGAACAAACGCATATCCGGATGCCAGCCCTGCCAAAAGAGGGATCGCGTAATATAACGTTGATTTTTTTGTCTGCTTTGCCACATTGAACGCCAGCGGAATCAGGATCACGACTCCGGCTTCAAAAAATACGGTTGTACCGAGCACAAGCCCCGTAAGCCCCAATGCCCATCCTGCTTTTTTCTGACCGAATCTGCGGATCAGCGTCTGTGCCATCTGCTGGGCTCCTCCGCTGACTTCAAGAATTCCGCCAAACATGGATCCCAATCCGATCAAAAGTGCAATTCCCTGCAATGTCTTTCCTACGCCCTTTTCTACCGTCTCCCCGATCATATGTAACGGCATGCCTGCACCAATTCCGATCAGTACAGCGGAAATCATCATAGAAATTACCGGATGAAGCTTCAGCTTGATGATCAAAAATAACAATAAAAGAATTCCTGCTACGGATGCGATCAATAAGCGCATCGGATCTGCATAAAATACTGGTTCTGTCATCTTCCCTTCCCCCTTACATTCATCATATGTTTTCCTTGTTTAATACATCTGACCATTTTGTTACTTTTTCTCCTTTTTCCAAAGATTTTCTTTCAAATGCTTTGAATTCATCTGATGACTTTATTCTAAAATCTTTAAACCAGAAAATCAACCCGTAATATTTCACAATTTATTTACTTGTTTTTTGTGTGTTTTTATTGTTTGACATTTGTTTTTTCTTATTTTATCCTATATTTATTGCGTTATATTTGTAGAAAAGAGGAAAAGTCATATGATGAATTCAACTGAAAAGAGTTTACCTGAGAAGTTATCTGACGATATCATTGCCTATATTTTAGAAGAGCAGCTCCAGCCCAACGACAAACTTCCCAACGAATCCGTTCTCTCTGAAAAAATGGGAGCCGGACGAAGCTCCATCCGGGAAGCCATGAAACTGCTCGCATCCAGAAATATTGTAACAATCCGTCAGGGTTCCGGAACATATGTTGCCGCCTCCCCCGGAGTTGTTGACGATCCGCTTGGATTTACCTTTATTGATGACAAGAAAAAGCTGACACTGGATCTTCTGGATGTTCGTTTTCTGCTGGAGCCTGCCATTGCCGAAATGGCAGCCCTGCATGCCGAAGAGACCGATATCCGCAAGATCTCTACGCTGTGTGATGAAGTCGAAGCACTCCTCCTTCGTGGGGAAGATCACACTGGAAAGGACATTGAGTTTCACACTGCCATTGCCATGAGCAGTAAAAATCTGGTCGTTCCGCGGCTGATTCCCGTAATCAACAGCTCGATCCCGCTTTTTATCCAACTGACAAACAATCGGCTTTTACATGAAACGATTGAAACACACCGGGAGATCACCGATGCGATCGCAGCACACGATACGCTGCGCGCCAAAGATGCCATGTATCTGCATCTTGTATATAACCGGCGATGTCTTCTTGATCAGAAAGCATAAAAAAAGACAGTCATTCCTGTTCTTTTGGGAATGACTGTCTTTTTCATCAGTCTTTAATGATCAGTGCCATGAACACAAGATCTGTATCACCGGTATTGGTCAGTGCATGTCCGCATCCATCCGGTGTAAATGTCACATCACCGGCTTTTACCGGGCGGATTCTTCCATTGTCGTCATAATTGCCCTCTCCGGTCAGGATGTAATACGTCTCACTTTCTCCATGATGTTCATGGTAACCAAGGGAACACCCCGGCTCCAGAGTCACTTCCGCGTAAAGCCCGCACTTTCCATTCATCTCTTTTTCTCCGAGAATATGCTTGATCAGCACATGTCCCTTTCCACCGCACATTGCTTCAATTCTTTCTGGGTTCATTCTTATCACCTCGTTTGGATTTTTCTTCTGTTATTATACTGCATTACTCGTCAAATTCCAAGATTACAAAATCAAAACGTGACGTTTTTCTCGTATCCACAACTGTTCCTGTCGTTGTCTTTAAACGCTCCGCATTCTTAAAATTTTTACTGATACCCAGAGCATGTTCCAGCACATAATAATAGGAGGACGGAAGTACGCACTCCGTCACCTCATATGTCTCTCCCGGCTGAAATGATTCTACATGCTCCGTTGTAAAGTCCATTCTTCTCATCTATAAGCCTCGCTCTTATTGTTTATATAAATGATTTCTGTGATTCCATAAAAAGCATCCGCCGCCAAAAAGCCCAAAGACCAGTCCTGCATAGATTCCGGCACAGATCAGATCACTCAGCCTGCATATCACATTCATATGCTTGATGATACAGACCAAAATTCCTGCCATCGTAATTCCAATTGTCCAGATCAGCATTGCAGAAGTCAGAAACACTGCCATTCTGGAATTTTCTTCCATGTGTTTTGTGATCAGTTTCCATAATCTTGTATACATATTGATTCCTCACAATCTTTTTCTCATGTTCTTATCCAACATTTATTGTAAGGATGTTATGTTAAATCTATACCGGGTTCTGACAAAATTTTTTGTTAAACTGACCAGTTCATTCCCTTCCCAGTATTTTTTCCGTAATCTTTGCCGGCGTACTCACGATCCAGTCAGCGCCTGCATCTTCAAGCTCCGCTCTGTCACCATAGCCATATAAGACTCCCAATGCAGACACTTTGCATGCCTTTGCTCCCAAGATATCATGTTCTCTGTCACCGACCATCAGCACCGACTGCCTGTCTTCTACTTTACAGTTTTTCAGCACATACTCAATGACTTCTGCCTTTTTCGTACGGCTTCCGTCCATATTTGCCCCTCCGATAAACTCAAAATATGGCGCGATCTTAAAATGCTCTGCAATCTTCCTTGCATATTTCTCCGGCTTGGATGTCGCAACTGCCAGACGGATTCCCGCATTTTTTAACTGTTCCAGTACTTCCGGGATGCCATCATAAACAGCATTTTCAAGCATCCCTTTTCCTTCGTAATATTCCCGGTAAAATTCTACCATCTGATGCCCTTTTTCATCTGAAAACCCGCAGAATTTTGCAAACTGCTGTGCAAGCGGCGGTCCCACGAAGCATTTAAGCTCTTCCAGATTTTCTACGCCCCTGCCGATTTTTTTCAATGCATACTGGACACTGTTCATGATTCCGAGACCGGAATCTGTCAACGTTCCGTCCAGATCAAACAGGACAAGTTCATACTGATATGCCATGTTCTCCTCCTTCTAAAAGCTGCGGATCTTGTCTGCATCTTCATCCTGTGTATTCTCTATTTTTTTGATCACTACATAATAACCGAACTCATCATTTACTTTGACAAATACCCGATCGCCTACTTTGTGTCCCAAAAGGGCTTTACCGATCGGTGATTCAATGCTGATCAGTCCGTTTAGGGAGCTTCCTCTCACTGAAGTTACGATCCGGTACGTCTCCAGCTCGTCATCATCCTCACAGTATACCTGAACGGTATTGTTTAATCCAACTTCATCTGCACCGGAATGGTCCTCTACAATAACTGCAGTCTTTAACATTCTCTCCAGATAACGGATCCGGCTTTCATTTCTGTTCTTCTCTTTTTTCGCCGCATGGTATTCAAAATTTTCGCTCAGATCCCCGTGAGAGCGTGCCTCTTTGACCGCTTCAATGAGTTCTTTGCGCTCTACCAGCTTTCTGTGTTCAATCTCCTGCTGAATCTTTTTGACATCACTTTGGGTCAGTTTCTCTCTCATAATATGCCTTTCTTACAAAGCAGGCAGAAGCCCGAAAAAATTCCAAACCTCTGCCTGCTGTATCTTCCCTGTATTTCTATTCCTGTTGAAACAACCTGTTCTCTGCGATTATTTTACAAGCAGAGATTTTCCTGTCATTTCTTTTGGCTGCTCCATTCCCATCAGCTCGATCAGTGTAGGAGCGATGTCTGCCAGGCATCCGCCTTCTCTCAGTTTGTAAGCCGGATCAGCATTCACAAGAATAAACGGTACCGGATTTGTTGTATGTGCCGTAAACGGCTCACCTGTTGTCTCATCGATCAGCTGTTCTGCATTTCCATGATCTGCACAGATGAACATCTGTCCGTCCACTTCTTTCAGTGCATCCACTGCTTTTCCTACACACTCATCCACTGCTTCGATCGCTTTGATCGCTGCATCTTCTACTCCAGTATGTCCGACCATATCCGGATTTGCAAAATTGATAATGATCACATCATATTTGTCAGATTTGATCGCATCTACCAGCTTATCGCATACTTCATATGCACTCATCTCCGGTTTCAGATCGTAAGTTGCCACTTTTGGAGATTTTACAAGGATTCTGTCTTCTCCCTTGTTTGGTTCTTCTACTCCACCGTTGAAGAAGAATGTTACATGTGCATATTTTTCAGTCTCTGCAATACGAGCCTGTGTCATGTTGTGTGCTGCCAGAAATTCACCGAATGTATTTGTGATCTCTTCTTTTACAAATGCTACCTGCTTATTCTGGATCGTCACATCATACTCTGTAAAGCATACAAATGTTGTCTTGACTCTCTCTCCTCTGTCAAATCCTTCAAAGTTATCATCACAGAATGTTCTTGTGATCTCTCTTGCACGGTCTGGGCGGAAGTTGAAGAAGATCACAGAATCTCCATCTTTTACAGTTGCCACCGGTGCACCGTCTTTTACGATCACCATTGGTTCTACGAACTCATCTGTCTTATCTGCATCGTAAGAAGCCTGAATCCCTGCTGTCGCAGATTCTGCCTGTACGCCTTCTCCTTTTACCAGTGCATTGTAAGCTCTCTCCACACGATCCCAGCGGTTATCTCTGTCCATTGCATAGTAACGTCCGCTGACAGATGCCACTTCTCCGATACCGATTTCTTTCATTTTTGCTTCCAGAGCTTCTACATATTCTTTTCCGGATGCCGGCGGAGTGTCACGTCCGTCCAGGAAACAGTGTACATACACTTTTTCTACACCCTGTCTCTTTGCAAGCTCCAGAAGTCCGTAAATATGTCCGTTATGGCTGTGTACACCACCGTCAGAAACCAGTCCCATCATATGAAGAGCTGTATTGTTCTCTTTTGCATTTTTGCATGCTGCAAGCAGCGCCTGATTCTCAAAGAAATCTCCATCTTCGATCGCTTTTGTGATCTTTGTCAGTTCCTGGTAAATGATGCGTCCTGCTCCCATGTTCAGATGTCCTACCTCAGAGTTTCCCATCTGACCTTCCGGAAGTCCGACTGCCATTCCACTTGCATTTCCTTTTACAAACGGATACTCTGCCATCAGTTTATCCATGACCGGAGTCTTTCCTTCTGCCACAGCATTTCCTTTTGTTGTATCATTCAGTCCATATCCATCTAAGATCATCAATACGGTTGGTTTTTTACTCATGTCCATATCTCCTTTTACTTTATCTGTGAATTTGTAATTCCTGTATGGAATTTACCTCTTTCATTCCGTAGACTATTGTAACCGTTTTTCCCTGATTTTGCAAATATCTTTCTTATGAATTTGCAAACTCATCGATATCCATTTCATCCTTCTGCCTGATTTCATCCAGAACCCAGTGTCCGTTCAGGTGAATAAATTTCCAGTATTCATAGAACGCTTCATTTTTCCTGCTTCCGCGTATCATCCTTCCCGTCTTTTCATCCACCACATAATCGATCATTTTTCCGTGGATCAAATACCAGATATAATCCTGATCTTTCCCCAGATCGTCAAATGTATGTACCGGCACCGCACTTAAAAGCCGTTCATTTTTCTGCACCGGAACTTCATTTCGAACCTGCATCCACCCCAGCTTCATTACAAAATCATCGTAACATTTCTGACTCATATAGTCCTTTGCATAATCCGGATCCTGACGCTTCCAGCATTCCTGGATCACAAAATATGCATTCTTCACCTGCTCCTGGATCTCATTGATATCCCAGTTGTCCCCAAACTGCTGATACTGCCTCATCTCCCGGTAGCTTTTGGAAGATGCCCTTCTGGATTTGACAAAAAACAGTACGACTCCCGCATTCGCCATCAGGAAAAATCCCCCAAACATGACAACACTGCTTACCGGACTGGAACTTCTGCCGGTACGGTTGGAATGCGAACTGTAATAACTGCCGCCTCCGGAACTAAAGCCTCCTCCGCCTCCGGAAGAACCGCCGCTGGCTCCTCCTGCTCTTGCCTCTGCTCTCATGGGACTGCATATGCACAGAAACATCAGAGCCAGAAACAGAAGTACCTTTTTCTCTTTCATACGCATGGATAACCACCCTCTCTTTTCACTCACGCTTCCTTTGGATCATATGATTTGATTATACCATTTGAAAGCTGTACCGTCATTTATTTTCTGATTTTTGAGGGAAATATTTTATCCTTTATTTTTCTGTCAGCTCCATATTCCAGAATATTACATTCATAAGGATCACAACCACGATCACAACTGCAATCGATACCCAGAATCCCATATCGAGTCCCATAAACTTCGTTGTTCCAAATAATTTTATCCAAAGATTTGTCCAGTTCATCCTTCATTCCTCCTTTTACAGCAATTCTCCATAATGACGCACATATGCTTTTTTCAAACTTGTTGCCAGCACCATATAAAGCAGGATGCACGGAATCAGATACGCAAAATATGCCGTCGGCAGTGCCACAAATCCCAACATTCTGCCAAATGTAGTAAATGGAATGATCGTCAGCACTCCGATTCCTGTAAATGTCATCAGCGTCAGTGGTGCAGATGCATGGCTTTGAATAAACGGAAGTTTTGGTGTGCGGATCATATGGATGACCAGAGTCTGGCTCCACATAGATTCGATAAACCATCCCGTCTGAAACATTGCAACATAAGCCGTCTGCATCCGTACCAAATCTGCGCCGGCAAAATGACTGGCAAGATCATTGTACAGCACTCCCCTGGAAACAAAGAGCGGACAAAATACAAAGTACATAAAAATATAAGTCATCCAGTCAAAAACCGAACTTGTCGGTCCGATCCACATCATAAAGCTGCCCACACTGGACGCATCCCATTTGCGGGGTACAGAAATAAACTCTTCGTCCACATTATCCCATGGAATTGCAGTACAGGAAAGGTCATAGATCAGATTCAAAAAGATCAGCTGCAGGCTTTCCATCGGCAAAAACGGAAGCAGTGCCGATGCCGCCAATACGGAAAACATGTTTCCAAAGTTAGAGCTTGCCGTCATCTTGATGTACTTGATCATATTTGCATATGTCTTGCGTCCTTCAATAATTCCTTCTTCCAGAACCATCAGATCTTTTTCCAGCAGCACAATATCTGCGGATTCTTTCGCCACATCTACTGCTGTATCAACAGAAATTCCAATGTCTGCGGATTTCATTGCCGAAGCATCGTTAATACCATCTCCCATAAAGCCGACTGTATGGCCATTTTCACGAAATACAGACACCACTCTCGCTTTCTGATCCGGTGTCAGCTTTGCAAAAACATCTGTAGTTTCTGCTGCTTTTGCCAATTCCTGATCACTCATGTTCTCCAGATCGGAACCAAGCAGCATATTTCTTACCTTAAGCCCTACCTGCTTACAGATTGTACGAGTGACTTTATCGTTGTCCCCGGTCAAAATCTTCGTTGTCACACCATGGGCTTTTAAAGCCTTGATCGCATCCGCAGTAGACTCTTTCGGCGGATCAAGAAATGCAAGATATCCCATAAGCACCATATCACACTCATCCGTTACACCGAATGCACCCGCCGGAGACGGATTGCTTTTCTGTGCGATTGCCAGCACACGAAATCCTTTCTCATTGAGATCATCTACTGTTGCAAGGATACGGCTTTTTAATTCCTTTGTCATTGGCCGCACTTTTCCGTCACACTCCGCAAAAGAGCAGATAGAAAGCATCTCTTCTACCGCTCCCTTTGTCACCATCTGCGTCTTTCCATCCCGATTCTGTACAACCGTCGTCAGTCTGCGGCGAGCGAAATCAAAGGGAATCTCATCCACTTTTACATAGTGCTCGGACAGATCAACAAGCTGTGGATCATCCGCTTCTTCCTCTTCTGTTTTCTGGATGATCGCCACATCCATCAGATTCTTATATCCTGTCTGGAAGTAACTGTTCAGATACGCATGCCTGAGCACACGAAGGTCATCCTCTCCATTTACATTTAAATGATATTCGAGAACAACTTTATCCTGTGTCAGTGTTCCTGTTTTGTCTGTACACAGAATGTCGATCGCACCAAAATTTTGAATAGAATTCAGATTTTTGACGATCGTCTGCTTCTTGCTCATGGACACAGCACCTTTCGCAAGACAAGTAGTTACGATCATCGGCAGCATTTCCGGCGTCAGTCCCACTGCAATGGAAATTCCAAATAAAAAGGCAGAGAGCCAGTCGCCTTTTGTAATACCATTTGCCACAAATACCAGCGGAACCATAACCAGCATAAACCGGATCAGCACCCACGATACCGCGTTGACTCCTTTGCTGAAGCTTGTTTCCACTGCTTCATGCGCCACTTCTGAGGCCATGGAACCAAACAGTGTATGATCCCCGACTGTAACAACGACTGCTGACGCACTTCCGGAAATGACATTGCTGCCCATAAACGCAATATTAGTGTAATCCGTAATTGCATCCCTGGTCTCATTGACCATCGGTATCTTTTCAATGGGCTCGCTCTCTCCTGTCAGGCTTGCCTGGCTGACAAATAAATCCTTTGCATCCAGAATCCGCACATCTGCAGGCAGCATGTCCCCTGCAGACAGGTGAACAATATCCCCCACTACCACCTCATCCAGCGGAATTTCTGCCATTTCCTGACCTTTGCGGGTTACAGTACAAGTCGTTGTGATCATTGCAAGCAGTTTTTCAGCCGCATTGCCGCTTCTGCTTTCCTGTACAAAACGAAGCGTTCCGGATAAAAATACCATCGTCAAAATAATGACGACCGTCAGACAGTCAAAATCCTTTGGCACACAGCCAAACAGAGAGAAATGTGGAAAAATCATATCCGTAAAGGATGAAACCAGCGCCAGACAAAACAAAATCGCAGTGAACGGGTTGATAAATGCACCAGCCAGTCTCTGCGGCAGAGTTTTCTTTTTTTCACGAGTCACTTTATTGGAACCATATTCTGAACGGTTTTCCTCTACTTTTCCCGGTTCCAGTCCACAGAGTGTTGTGTTCAGATATCCTAACGTTTCCTGTATAGGATGTGTTGCCGCAAACTGAATGCGGCGATTCTGCTCATCTCGAATGGCAGCTTTCTGTGCTGTCTGACGAACTTCTATACGATTTATTTTCTTATTCATCGGTCTATACCTCCTTCTTTTTGAGGCAAGATCCTTATATTTCAGGGAGAAAAACAGATTCTGCCCTCTCTCTTTCTATAAACATCTGCCTGTAAATCTGCGTACTACCGTCAGAATCCATTTTTCTCACCTCCATCCATTCATGTAATATATCGATAAGAACCCGCAAATACGGGTTTAATTAAAGTATAAAAAAATCGCATAGAAAATCACATAGTCAAAACCTTGCGATTTTCTTGCGATTTAGCAAGAATTGTTACTGTTACAGCCTGTCACTGAATTTGTATCCGATTCCCCATATCGTTACTATATACTCCGGAGCATCCGGATTGGGTTCGATCTTTTTACGGATCTTACGAATAAAAGCCATAATATTGCTGTCATCCATCAAATATTCTCCATCCCACACAGCCTGATAGATCTGTTCCTTTGTAAAGACTTCCCCACGATTGCGCGCAAGAAACAAAAGGATATCAAATTCCTTCGGCGTGAGAGAAATCTCTGTTCCGTTTTGCTCCACCTTGCGAGATTTCGGATAAATTTCCAGCGTACCGCAGCGGATGACCGAATGATCCCACACAGATAATTCATCCGTATCTGATTCCAATATAAGAGAACTGCATTCTTTATTCAGCAAATCTTCGATTCCGTTTTTCAATTCACCGGGTGGCAGATGCTCCATAAGCCACAGAGCAATGGAGGAATCCAGATTCACATAACCAATATTTTTTTTCATATTCCGGCTCCTCCTTTCTCAGATCAGATCCTGATTCTTTTTGATATAGAATGCTTTTGCCAGTGTGACCAACAGAAGATACGCAATCACATCTGCGACCAAAAACAGAAAATAGACAGGAGACATCGCAGTCATTCCAAGCATCTTCCCTACCGGAGTAACCGGCAGCAGTGTAAATAATACAATCCCCAGAATCGTAACTCCCGTGACCATACGCCCCGGTCTGCTTTGTATCAGCGGAAGCTGTTTTGTACGCAGAAGCTGCAGAATCAATACCTGTGTCCACATGGATTCTAAAAACCACCCTGTCTGAAACATGGAAATAAACAAGCTCTGCTTCTCCGCCGAAAGACTTCCAAAAGAGCCGTCGCACACTCCCGGACAAAGAACAAAATACAAAAACACAAAGGTCAGCAGATCAAACAGCGAACTGACCGGTCCAAAAAAGGTCATGAATTTTCCCAGTGTCCTGCCAGACCACTCCAACGGTTTTGTCAACAGATCTGCATCTACATGATCCCACGGTAAAATCAGACAAAGGATATCATACAGCAGGTTCAGAAGCAGCAGCTGTATGGAAGTCATCGGGAAAAACGGCAGTAACACGCTGGCTGCAACAATCGCACAAATATTGCCAAAATTAGAAGATGCCGTAATCTTAATGTATTTGAGCATATTGGCAAATGCTTCTCTTCCCTCTAAAACACCTTCTTCCAGCACATTCAGATCCTTTTTCAGCAGGATGACATTCGCACTCTCCCGCACCGCTTCTGTTGCATTTTCAACGGAAATCCCCACATCTGCCCGGATAACAGCCGGCAGATCATTCAGACCGTCTCCCAGAAATCCAACTGTATGCCCGTTTGTCTGCAGCGTTTCCACCAGCATGGCTTTCTGTTTTGGCGAGAGTTCTGCAAAAATATTTGTTTTCTCAACCGCTATGGGCAATTCATTTTCAGAAAGAGCATCCAGCTGTGCTCCTGTCAGACAACTCTCTGCGGGAATTCCGATACGCCTGCAAATGGATCGTGCTACTTGTTTTTGATCTCCTGTCAGCACCTTTACATTCACATGAAGACTGTGAAGCTTCTGAATTGCACTTGCGGCACTCTTCTTTGGCGCATCAAAAAATGCCAGATACCCCAACAGAATAAAGTCATGCTCTTCCTCGGGAACAAGGGCTGCTCTGCTCATTGTTTTATAGGCAACTGCAATTACCTTCATCCCGTCTTCCAGCATTTCATCAACCACAGCGTGAACATTTTGCAGGATATCCGCACCTGCCGCTGTTTTCTCTCCACGGTATTCTATCATGCTGCACTGCCTCGCAACTTCCTCAATACTTCCCTTGATGATCCAGATATTTTCTTCTCCCGTATTCAATAATACACTGGAAAAACGTCGGTTATAGTCGAAAGGAAGTTCATCTGTCTTTTGATATTTTTCTGTCAGCTGCCTGTAGTAATCTGCTTTTCCCTGCATTTTCTCCGCCTTGCAGATCGCCTCGTCCAGATGATTTCCCACTCCGGTAGAATAATGACTTGCCAGATATGCATAATCCAGCACCTTCTGACTCTCATTCCCGAGAATATCCATGTAATACTCCAGCAGGACTGTATCCTGGGTCAATGTTCCTGTTTTATCCACACACAGGACATCCATGCTTCCAAAACTCTGCATCGCATTGATATTTTTTACGATTGTCTGTTTCTTTCCCATCGAATGACTGCCTTTTGCCAGACAGGCGTTGACCACCATCGGAAGCAGCTCCGGTGTGATTCCGACTGCAACAGAAAGTGCAAATAAAAACGCTTCTAACCAGTCTCCCTTCGTCAGTCCGCTTGCAAGAAACACAACCGGGACTAAAACTGTCATAAATCGGATCAACACCCATGCGATCGAATTGGCACCACGGTCAAATCTCTGCTTGCGTGCCTCCACAGACGGAGTCAGACCACCGTAAACTGTCTCCTGACCAACTGTCAGGACAATCCCAGTTCCCGTTCCTCCTGCAACTGTCGTGCCTCCGAACAGTATATTGCTGTAATCTGTCAGTTTCTGCGGTTCTTTGGGCAAAGCCTCCGGAAATTTTTCGAGTATGGCACTTTCACCGGTGATCACTGATTGCGAAACAAACAAATCCGTCGCGCCTGTTAACCGCAAATCTGCCGGAACCCTGTCGCCTGCCTCTAAGCGGATCTGATCGCCAACTACCAATTCAGAAGAAGATAACTCCACCCATTGTCCATCTCTGAGTACCTGAACCGTTGTATGCACCAACTGAAACAGTTCATCTGCAACTCGTTTAGAATGCAGCTCCTGAGTCAGCCGGACAATTCCACTGAGAATCAGCATGGAAAAAATGATCAGGACCGCTGTCAGATTCTTCTGATAATCACTGGACAAAAATACATCTGTTACCAAAGAGATTAAACCAAGGAAAAACAGGATCGTAGAAAATGGATTCACAAAAGCTCTTCGAATACAATAAAACATCGTATCCTTATTCTTTGCAGACGGCGCATTATTTCCATATTTCTGTCGCCGGATGATTGCCTCTTCCTGCGTAATCCCCTCTGCATTGATCTGAAGCTTCTGCATCATCTGATCAGGTGCGACACACGCATATTCTTTTAATCGTTCGTGAACCGCTTCTTTCTGATTCATGAAATTTGTACCTCCTCAAAATTTACTCTCTCGAACGGGAAATGAAAGAGGTGCAGGCGCAACCAAAAGGTCATGCCCACACCTTAATTTGTAAATGATCGGCAAATGCGATTTCTATTTGTAGTTGACAATCTGTCCGAAATCAGCTTTAAGAGAAGCTCCACCTACGAGTCCTCCATCAATATCCGGCTGTGCAAATAATTCAGGAGCTGTTGCAGCGTTTACAGATCCGCCGTACTGAATGCGAATTGCTTCTGCTGTAGCTTCATCATAAACTTCAGCGATGCACTCACGGATTCCTTTGCAAACTTCCTGAGCCTGCTCTGTTGTAGCTGTTTTTCCTGTTCCGATTGCCCAGATTGGCTCATAAGCGATCACTGCAGTTTTTGCCTGATCAGCTGTTACATTCTGGAATCCAACTTTTACCTGCTGGCGAATGAAATCCATTGTTACGCCCTGTTCTCTCTGCTCCAGAGTCTCTCCACAGCACATGATCGGTGTAATACCGTGCTCAAATGCTTTCAGGACTTTTTTGTTGACATCTTCGTTTGTCTCACCGAAGTAATCTCTTCTCTCAGAATGTCCAAGTACAACGTATTTTACTCCTGCATCTACGAGCATAGCCGGAGAGATCTCTCCTGTGTAAGCTCCGCTCTCTTCGAAGTACATGTTTTCTGCTCCAACCTGGATGTTTGTTCCTTTTACGGCTTCTACAACCGGTACGATATCGATAGCCGGTACACAGAATACAACATCTACTTCTTCATTTGCTACCAGTGGTTTTAACTCTTCTACTAATGCAACTGCTTCGCTTGGAGTTTTGTTCATTTTCCAGTTTCCTGCGATAATTTTCTTTCTTGACATACTCTTCACTCTTTCCTGTACTGTTATGTACACTGTTTATTCCAAACTGCGCCTGCGGCTTGTTTTCACTAAGCTTTGCTTGTTTTCGCTAAGCTTCCTTTACGGGATGTTCTCCTTACTAGGCTCGAAAATACCTCGCCAAGTGCGGAGAACTAAGTAAACGCTAAGCTTTTTACTTATCGTTAGCTGCTGCTACTCCCGGGAGTTCTTTTCCTTCAAGGAATTCCAGAGATGCTCCACCACCTGTAGAGATGTGTGTCATCTTGTCTCCGTATCCTAACTGGTTTACAGCTGCTGCGGAATCTCCACCACCGATGATTGTCACAGCATCTGTCTCAGAAAGTGCTTTTGCAACTGTTTCTGTTCCGTTTGCAAAGTTTGGCATTTCGAAACATCCCATTGGTCCGTTCCATACAACTGTTTTTGCAGATTTTACTGCTTCAGCATATAATTTTGCTGTCTCAGGTCCGATATCCAGCCCCATCCATCCTTCTGGGATTTCATTCTGAGGAACAACCTTGATGTTTGCATCATTAGAGAATTCATCTGCTGCAACAGCATCTACAGGAAGGAGTAATTTTACACCTTTTTCTTTTGCTTTTTCAATCATATCCAGTGCGTACTGTAAGTAATCTTCTTCCAGAAGAGATTTTCCGACATTTCCACCCTGAGCTTTTGTAAATGTGAAGCACATTCCACCACCGATGATCAGTGTATCTACTTTTTCAAGCAGGTTGTTGATTACAGAAATCTTGCTGGAAACTTTAGATCCTCCAAGGATTGCAACGAATGGTCTCTCCGGATTTTCTACTGCGTTTCCAAGGAAGTCGATTTCTTTCTGCATTAAGTATCCGACAACTGCTGTGTCTACGAACTGTGTCACACCAACGTTAGAGCAGTGTGCTCTGTGAGCTGTTCCGAATGCATCGTTTACGAACACATCACATAAAGAAGCCAGTTCTTTGGAGAATGCTTCTCCGTTCTTTGTCTCTTCTGCTCTGTAACGTGTATTCTCAAGAAGTACGATATCTCCATCGTTCATTGCTGCCACTGCTGCTTTTGCATTCTCGCCTACTACTTCAGCATCTGCTGCAAATTTTACTTCCTGTCCGAGAAGTTCTGACAATCTTACTGCTACCGGTGCAAGAGATAATTCCGGTTTTGGCTCTCCCTTCGGTTTTCCAAGGTGTGAGCAAAGGATTACTTTTCCTCCGTCTGCAACTAATTTTTTAATTGTTGGAAGAGCTGCTACCAGACGGTTTTCGTCTGTGATCTTACCATCGATCAACGGCACGTTAAAGTCACATCTTACAAGCACTCTTTTTCCTTTTACATTGATATCATCTACTGATTTTTTGTTAAGCATTTTGATTGCCTCCCTGTGTTTATTTTCTGTCAGACAAAAAGGTCCGGTCCAAATAAGACCGGACCCTTTGTGAGCCTATTTTTCAAAAATATAATCTAACTGATTAAATTTTTCTATATTTCGACTTACAGTAATGTTCCGAAGTGTTTGATTGTTCTTACCATCTGGCTTGTGTAAGAGTTTTCGTTGTCATACCAAGAAACAACCTGTACTTCTGTTGTTCCATTGTCTAATGGAAGAGCCATTGTCTGTGTAGCATCGAATAAAGATCCAAATCTCATTCCTACGATATCGCTGGATACGATCTCATCTGTGTTGTATCCGAAAGATTCGTTAGATGCTGCTTTCATAGCTTCGTTGATCTGATCAACTGTTACGTTTCCTTCAACTACTGCTGTAAGGATTGTTGTAGATCCTGTTGGTGTTGGAACACGCTGAGCAGATCCGATGAGTTTTCCGTTCAGTTCTGGGATAACCAGACCGATTGCTTTTGCTGCACCTGTGCTGTTTGGAACGATGTTGCAAGCTGCTGCACGAGATCTTCTTAAGTCACCTTTTCTCTGTGGTCCGTCAAGTGTCATCTGATCTCCTGTGTAAGCGTGGATTGTGCACATGATACCAGATTTAACTGCTGCAAGGTCGTTCAGAGCTTTTGCCATTGGAGCCAAGCAGTTTGTTGTACAAGAAGCTGCAGAAATGATGTGATCATCTTTTGTCAGCTGCTCGTGGTTTACATTGTATACGATTGTTGGAAGATCGTTTCCTGCTGGAGCAGAGATAACTACTTTCTTAGCACCTGCATCGATGTGTGCCTGAGCTTTTGCTTTAGATGTGTAGAATCCTGTACACTCCAGAACTACGTCTACGCCGATTTCTCCCCATGGAAGTTCTTTAGCGTCAGCTTTTGCATAGATTTTGATTTCTTTTCCGTCTACTGTGATAGAATCTTCACCAGCTTCTACTTTGTCAGCCAGTTCATATTTTCCCTGTGTAGAGTCATATTTCAACAGGTGTGCTAACATTTTTGGAGATGTTAAGTCGTTGATTGCAACTACTTCATATCCTTCTGCTCCGAACATCTGTCTGAATGCGAGACGTCCAATACGTCCAAATCCATTAATCGCTACTTTTACTGCCATGATTAATTCCTCCTAAAGTTTAAAAAAATTGTTGCTGCTTTGCAGCTGTTTATTGTAAATCTCCAACCAAGTAATTACTTTGTTAAAGATTCATCAACTACGGTTATTGTACTAAAATGAAAACAAAAATTCAACCCTAAAATATATTTTTATAGAAGTTGTTTAAAAATAGGTTTTCTGTCCTGAAATTCTGTATAATATTTAAAGCCGCACGCCTTCAAAACGTCTGCTGCTTTCTGAAAATCATAAGCCACATGCTCGGGCTTATGCGCATCAGATCCTACTGTGATGATTTCCCCGCCCAGTTCTTTATACCGGCAGAGAATTTCCGGATGGGGGTGGCAGAATGCAAGGCCGTATTTCCATCCGGCCGTATTCAGCTCGATTCCTTTTCCCATTGCAATCACTTTTTTCAGGATTTCATCAATCTCCTGTGCATATTTTTTGTAAGAATACTGCCTGGCCTGACACTTTCCATAACGTACCACATAATCCAGATGACCCAGCACATCAAAACTGCTGACTGCATCCAGATTTTCCAGGGTAGCCAGAAAAGTCTCTTTGTAAACTTCTTCATCAGACCGTCCCTCAAAAATCTCTCCGTAATAGGGATCCATCCCATGCACCACATGAACTGAACCGATCACAAAATCAAACGGATACTGATTCGTCAGTTCTTCATAAAATCCCGCAAGATGAGGCTGCAGCCCCAGCTCAATCCCTCTCCGGATCTGAATTTTCTCCGCATATGCCTCTTTCCACTCTGCCAGCTTCGGAAAATACTCATCCAGATCCACCAGAAATGCCTCTGCACCGGTATCTTCATGAAACGGATAATCTTTGTCAATATGATCGGTAATACAAATGGACTGCAATCCTTTTTTGAGCGCACTCTCGATCATATCCCGGATATCTGCATCACTGTCCGTGGAAAATCTTGTATGCATATGAGAATCACTTGTTATCATTGAATCGTTCCTCCGCCGAGCACATACTCTCCATCATAAAATACAACAGCCTGTCCGGGAGTGACCGCTCTTTGTGGTTCATCAAAGGTACACAGTACTTCATCCTCTCCCGTCTTCTCTATTGTACACCAGGCGCCTTTGTGGTTATAGCGTATTTTGGTAAATACATGTAAAGGCTCGGTTAAATCTTCCACTGCCATAAAATTCAGATTTCTGGCTCGAAGCTGTGTAGTCATGGATTCTTCTTTTGTCCCGATCACAACTTCATTGGTTTCCGGACGGATCTCCAAAACAAATGCGGGATATCCAAGTGCCAGACCCAGACCTTTTCTCTGCCCTACCGTATAATGGGTAATCCCTTTATGCCGTCCAAGCACCGTACCGTCTGTGAGCACGAAATTTCCTTCCGGAACTTTCACCCCTGCCTCTTCTTCAATATAAGCGGCATAGTCGCCATCCGGCACAAAGCAGATATCCTGGCTGTCCGGTTTGTTGGCAATCCTGAGATTGATCTTTTCTGCAATGGCACGTACCTCGTCTTTTGTGTATTTCCCCACCGGCATCAAAGTCCTTTTCAGCTGTTCCTGTGTCAGATTATACAATGCATAAGTCTGATCTTTTGCAAGCGTAGCAGAGCGCCGAAGAGTATATCTTCCGTTTTCCAGCTGTACCACTCTTGCATAATGTCCCGTCGCAATATACTCTGCACCGATCGAGAGACTTCTTTGTAAAAGAGATTCCCACTTTACATACCGGTTACAGGCAATACAGGGATTGGGCGTTCTTCCATTCTGATATTCTTCCACAAAATAGTCGATCACATTTTCCTTGAACTCTTTTTTAAAATTCATCACATAGTATGGGATTTCCAGTGCAGCTGCCACTCTTCTTGCATCATCTACCGCACTGAGTCCGCAGCAGCCTCCGTTTTCCTCCTGAGCGGCCTGTTCTTCGTCCTGCCAGATCTGCATGGTCACTCCGATCACGTCATACCCCTGCTCTTTTAAAAGGTATGCCGCTACGGAAGAATCCACCCCTCCGGACATTCCAACAACAACTTTACTCATTTTAGTATTCCTCTTCTTCCTCTTCCTCGCCTTCGTGGATATCAGATTTCGGCTTTTCCAGCCCCTCGATCTTAATATGATGCTTCTCCGCGTAATCCCAGAGCGCCGCATGAATTGCCTCTTCTGCAAGAAGAGAACAGTGTACCTTTACCGGCGGAAGTCCGTCCAGAGCCTCCATAACCGCCTTGTTCGTCACCTGCAGCGCCTCATAAATACTTTTTCCTTTGACCAGTTCTGTTGCCATACTGCTTGTAGCAACCGCAGCTCCACATCCAAATGTTTTAAATTTTACATCCCGAATGATCTGATTCTCATCGATGTCCAGATAAATTCTCATAATATCCCCACATTTGGCATTTCCAACGGTTCCCACACCGCTTGCATTCTCAATTTCTCCTACGTTTCTTGGATTTTGGAAGTGATCCATTACTTTTTCTGTATACATATCAATACTCCTTTTTATTATGCATTCTGTTTTTTGATAAAGTCTTCATATAATGGTGACATACTTCTTAAGTTTGCCACGATCTCTTTGAGTGTATCTACGGTATAATCCAGATCTTCTCTGGTCGTCTCTTCTCCCAGTGTCATGCGCAGAGAACCATGTGCGATTTCGTGCGGCAGTCCGATCGCCAGCAATACATGCGACGGATCCAGAGACCCTGATGTGCAGGCAGAACCACTGGATGCACAGATTCCCTTCATATCCAGCATGATCAAAAGAGATTCTCCCTCGATAAACCG
Source organism: Mediterraneibacter gnavus ATCC 29149 (assembly GCF_008121495.1). NCBI lineage: Bacteria > Bacillati > Bacillota > Clostridia > Lachnospirales > Lachnospiraceae > Mediterraneibacter > Mediterraneibacter gnavus. The sequence goes on from NZ_CP043051.1 coordinate 3,434,504, forward strand.
GAAACTGAAGTTTACATTATTCGGAAGCCGGTTCGTGCGGTCTCCGTTTAAGCGGCAGTATGGAATTTCTGTCTCAATCCGCTCGATCAGGTAATCTCTGAGTTTTCGCTCTTTTGCGGTTCTTGTTTCCATTGTCCGCATCGCACGCTCCACAGCTGCCCCCATTCCAACAATACCAGGCACGTTTTCTGTTCCGGCACGGCGCTTTCTCTCCTGTGCACCTCCGTGTACAAAGGATCGGATCTTGACTCCTTTGCGGATATATAAAAATCCGATTCCTTTCGGTCCGTTGAGCTTATGTCCGCTTGCGCTGAGCATATCAATATGACAGGCATCCACATCAATCGGTATCTGGCCAAATGCCTGTACTGCATCTGTATGGAACAAAATCTTGTGTTCCTGTGCAATCTCTCCAATTTCTCGGATCGGCTGGATCGTTCCGATCTCATTATTTGCAAACATCACAGAAATAAGGATCGTATCCGGACGAATTGCTTTTTTCAGTTCATCAAGCTTTACGACACCGTTCTCGTCCACATCTAGATATGTGATCTCAAATCCACGCTGTTTTTCCAGATACTCACATGTATGCAGGATTGCATGGTGCTCGATTTTTGTCGTGATGATATGTTTTCCTTTCTTCTCATACGCTTCGGCAGTCGCTTTCAGTGCCCAGTTGTCAGACTCGGACCCCCCTGCCGTAAAATAGATTTCGTTAGCCTGTGCGCCAAGTGCCTGCGCAATAATCTCTCTTTGTCTGCTCACCACTTCCTTATTTCCGGAAGCAAAACTATACACACTGGATGGATTGCCATAGTGCTCTGTAAAGTACGGAATCATTGCATCTACTACTTCCGGTGCAGTTTTCGTTGTTGCCGCATTGTCTAAATAAATCAGTCTGCTCATGTTCTTTCTCCTTTTGTTTATTTTCTGCAGTCTCTATTGGAAACACACGTCTGGTCGGCCTTGCTCTCCTTGAGATTCTCGCCCACTTCTACGAGTGCTTTTAAATTCATCTCATCTACGGTCTGATTGATACTGTCATTGATTCGCTGCCACACATACTTTGTCACACAGTTATCTGCTGCCTGGCAGCCGCCCTCTAAGAGAAACCCGGAACATTCTACCGGATTGAGATCTCCTTCCAGCGCACGGAGTACCTCCCCCACCGAAACTTCTTCCAGTTCCTTTGCAAGGACATATCCCCCCTGTGCTCCGCGGATGCTCTGGATGATACCTGCCTTTTTTAATTTTGACATCAGCTGCTCCAGATACCGCTCCGAAATTTCCTGTCTTTCCGCAATACTTGTGATCGATACAGGTCCTTCCCCGCCGTGCTGTGCAAGATCAATCAGTGCGCGCAGTCCGTATCTTCCTTTTGTAGATAATTTCACGCTCTCACCTTCTTGCTGATTCGCTTATTTTCCAATCCCTATTGTTTTACTAGGATTTCCTCTTGTAGAATACCATTGCCGTTTTGTTCTGTCAAGGCAAAATACCGAATATGTTATTAAAAACACTTCTTTCCAGGTGAATTTATGTCTGCCAGAAAAACAATTTTACAAGGAACCCTGATCCTGACTGCCGTGGGATTTCTGTGTCGGTTCATGGGATTTTTTTACCGTATCTTTTTAAGCCACACATTCGGAGAAGAAAATGTCGGCCTATACCAGCTTACTTTTCCGGTATTTGCTCTCTGCATCTCATTTACATCCGCAGGATTAGAGACCGCCATTTCCAGAACCGTAGCCAGAAAACAATCCCTCCATCAACCCAGGGAAGCCTCTGAGACACTTTGTCTCGGACTTTTTATTTCATGCCTGCTCTCTGTGATCACGATGATCATCCTGCAAAAAAACGCAGCCGATCTCTCGACTGCGCTGCTCGGCGATCCACGTTGTGAAGAGATCCTGATTCTCTTATCTTACGCTTTGCCGCTTTCTTCTATTCATGGTTGTATCATGGGGTACTGCTATGGTTTAAAACAGACACAGATACCTGCCGTTTCACAGTTGATCGAGCAGACTGCCAGGATCTTATCTGTTTTCTGCCTGTACCGCTTCGCGATACGAAACGGACTTCATGCGGACATTTCCATCGCAGCTGCGGGAATTGCATTCGGAGAACTGTTTTCTACCTTTTATTCTGTCAGAGGACTTCAAAAGAGCCGATCTGATATTTTCCGCCCGGGATTTTCTTTCTCTTCTATAAGACTCCGCTTCCGGGAACTTGTCCCCTTGTCCCTGCCGCTTACTGCCAACCGGGTACTGCTTGGCCTGCTCCAGGGAATTGAAGCTGTTTCGATCCCCGGCTGTCTGAAACTTTATAATCACAGCACTTCCGAAGCATTGAGTACCTATGGCGTTCTGACTGGAATGGCACTTCCCTGTATTCTATTCCCGTCCGCCATCACCAATTCTGTTTCTATCATGCTGATGCCGACAGTTGCCGAGCTTCAGGTCAAAGACCAGGCATCCGGCATCAGAAAACTGCTGCAAAAAGTACTTGGCTCCTGTTTTCTCATGGGATTGTTCTGCTGTCTGTTTTTCCTGTTCTTCGGACAGTTGATCGGTCAATTTTTGTTTGCCAGTGATCTGGCCGGCAATTTTATCATCACACTGGCGTGGATCTGTCCTTTTCTGTATGTAAATGGTTCTCTGCTGAGTGTCCTGAACGGATTTGGCAAAACAACAACCTCTTTTACGATCAACATGGTCGGGCTTGCCATCCGCATCGGAAGTGTGTTTTTCGCAATTCCCGTTTTCGGTATCCAGGGATATTTATGGGGCTTATTGATCAGCCAGCTTGCAGTCAGCATCTGCTGCAGTGTTGTCTTAAAACATCTCATCTCTGCTTAAAGGGTTTTCAAAAATGCGCCGACCAAAACCGGATTTACATACAGTTCTAACACGATACCAACTAAAAGAAGACCTCCGGAAACCAGACTTTTCTGTATATTCCACTGCATACGCGGGTAGCAGTACGCATACCACACCACGATCAGATACGCTGGAATATAACATAAAAACTGGGGGAGCATTCCTGCAATGCACAGGATGCTCCCTTTTACTCCCATCCCGAGAACTGCCATAGAAAACAGAAGTCCGGCAGAAAAGCCCGTCCAAATCAAGAACAGAATAACTGCCGCTTTTCTGAATTTTGTAAAAGCAGATCCCAGCAGCACTAAAAACGGCAAAAGACGGACCTGCAGCAAATACCAGATATACTCTCCCGTCAGAATATCTGCCGCCCGGTATTGTTTCAAAAAATATTCGCTGAAAATCCCTGCCCCCGCTGCAAACTGCTCCGCTTCCAGATTGACATATAAAATTCCCAATAAAAATCCCGGCATAAAAAGAGCCAGTAGCTGCCTCTTTACATGAAACATCTTCAATGGTTTTTCTCCTTTTCCTTTCGATATTTCATTATATGCCGGGACTTTTTATTTATTCAGTTTTTCGATACTTCGTCTCATATGCCAGAAGAGCGGCAATGGTCTTGGAATCTTCTATCTCACCGGAAAAAATCTTTTCTTTTAACTCCTCCAGTGTGTATGCCTTTAAATCTATAAACTCATCTTCATCCAGATGCTGTCTGGAGGGAATCAGATCTCTTGCTACAAAAACCTCAATTCGTTCATTGCAAAAAGCCACTGTTGTCCGCAATGTGATCAGCCATTCCAGATTCTCACTGCGAAATCCAGTCTCTTCCTCCAGCTCTCTGCCTGCACATACAATTCCCGGCTCATCTGCCGCATCCAGCGCGCCTGCCGGAACCTCCAGTGTATAACGTTCCAGTGCATTTCGATATTGGCGCACCATCAGAATTTTTCCATCTTCTGTTACAGGAACAACCGCTGCAGCCCCTTTATGACTGATAAAATCCCATGTGGCCGTATGAGTGCCGTCTATCTCCATCGTATCCTGATAAAAATCTACGATTGCTCCCTTATACTTTAATTCTCTCTTCAGACGTTTGATCTTTTCGCTCATTACACAATTCTTCCTTTCATCCACGAAAAAGCGGAACTTCCTTTCCCATCTTACGATGTTTCAGAAATTCCGCTTTTCATTTCATATTCAGTTTTCTATTTTGCGTAATCCGTGACGCGTGATTCGCGGATCACATTTACCTTGATCTGACCAGGATACTCTAATTCAAATTCAATCTGATTAGCAATCTCTCTGGCCATAAGTACCATATCATCATCAGTTACCTGATCTGGAACTACCATTACTCGAATCTCTCTACCTGCCTGAATAGCAAAAGATTTGTCAACACCTTTGAACTGGTTTGCAATCTCTTCTAATTGTTTCAATCTGTTTGTATATGTCTCTAATGTCTCTCTTCTTGCACCTGGTCTTGCTGCTGAGATCGTATCTGCAGCCTGTACAACACAGGCGATCAAAGTCTGAGGCTCTACATCGCCATGATGTGCTTCGACTGCATTGATCACAGTCGCTGATTCTTTGTACTTTCTGCAAAGATCCACACCAATCTGAATGTGAGATCCTTCCACATCGTGATCGATCGATTTACCGATGTCGTGCAGAAGTCCGGCTCTTTTCGCCATACGCACATCCAGCCCGATCTCTCCTGCCAGAAGTCCTGACAACTGAGCAACCTCGATGGAATGCTTCAGCGCATTCTGTCCGTAGCTTGTTCTGAATTTCATACGTCCAAGCAGACGCAGCAATTCCGGATGGATACCCGGTACACCAACCTCGATGGCTGCTGCCTCTCCTTCTTCGCGAATCATAGAATCTACTTCTTTCTGTGCTTTTTCCACCATCTCTTCAATTCTTGCCGGATGGATACGTCCATCCACGATCAAGCGTTCAAGAGCAATACGGGCAACTTCTCTTCGGATCGGATCAAATCCGGATAACACAACTGCCTCCGGTGTATCATCAATGATAAGCTCTACACCTGTCAGAGTCTCAAGAGTTCTGATGTTTCGTCCCTCTCGTCCGATGATCCTTCCTTTCATCTCATCACTTGGAAGCTGCACGACTGAAATCGTAGTCTCCGCTACATGGTCAGCTGCACATCTCTGAATCGCATTGACAACATACTCTTTTGCTTTCTTGTCTGCGTTCTCTTTTGCCTGAGACTCCAGCTCCCTGACCATCTTTGCTGTTTCATGTTTCACATCTTCTTCAACAGTTTTCAACAGATATTCTTTTGCCTGCTCGGAGGTAAGACCTGAGATTCTTTCCAGTTCCTGCACTCGTTTCTGACTGAGTTCTTCCACTTTGGCTTCACGCTGTCTTAAATGTTCCTCTTTTGCTGTAAATTTTGCTTCACGCTGCTCAATAGCTTCGGAACGTTTGTCTACTGCTTCTTCTTTTGCCAGCACACGCTTTTCATAGCGCTGCAGTTCCGACCTTCTTTCTTTCGTCTCTTTTTCAAGATCATTCTTCGTCCGGATGGACTCTTCCTTCACTTCCAAAAGAGCTTCCTTTTTTGTCGTTTCAGCAGTTTTCACGGCATCGTCAATGATTTCTCTTGCTTTCGCTTCCGCATTTCCAATCTTGGATTCCGCATTGTTCTTCAGATTGGTAATGGTCAGATAGCGAGTTACGACACCGACTATCAACGCGAGGGCCGCCGCAATAATTACACATAAAATTACCGGCACAGGAGCACCTCCTTATTTAATTTTCATTGTACATGTTTATGTATCTGCATACATAAATACAACACTTAAATTTTATACTGTTTTACCAACCCTGTCAAGCATTCTCATCATAATTTTGTATCACTTGACGGATGTCTTCATATCGGAATCCTTTTCGTGCCAGATGACCGTATAATTTTTGCATCTGCTCCGGTGTAGCCGTCCTTAGATCCACACGCTTTTTCTCGATAATCTTAAGGATTGCCTCAGTCTCATCCTGTCCGTCAAAGCACTCTTCTACGACCTGCTGCGCAATTTCCCTTGATACACCTTTCTGGCAGAGCTGATATAAAATCTCTCGTCTGCTCTTGGATGCCTTTCTGCTCTGTACAAAATTTTCCGCATACCGCGCGTCATCCAGATATCCGAAAGACTTCACATAAGAAATCGCTGCCTCCACTGCTTCCGGCGGGTACAATCCCTGACGCAGCTTCTCCCGCAGTGCCGATTCGCTGCGGTCCATATCCTCCAGAAGATGCATGGCACGAAGCTTTGCTCTTTTACAGATCACCTTCTGCAGAATCTCCTGTACAGTATCCTCCTCCAAAAGAGTCCCCTCAACAATCCGGTAATGCGACAGTTCGCCCTTGTATAACACAAAGGCGAACTCCTCATCTAAATACACTTTATATTTGATCTTGGTCAGCATCTCTACTTTCGTGACGACCATTTTTTATTCTTCTCCCTCGATCGACAGTTCCATCTGTTCTTCTTTTGGAGTCAGCTTCAGATCACTCTCTTTTACCTCTTCCTCTCCTTCGATCAAATGATAGTGCTGGCGTACTTTTCTGTCCAGCTCCTCCATCACCTCCGGATGACTGGTCAGATATGCTTTTGCATTTTCACGTCCCTGTCCGATCTTCTCTCCTTCATATGCATACCACGCACCACTCTTCTTGACAAGATCAATACCAACTGCCAGATCCAGAACATCTCCTTCTTTGGAGATTCCTTTTCCAAACATGATATCGAACTCTGCCTCTTTAAACGGAGGCGCAATCTTATTCTTCACGATCTTGATGCGGGTTCTGTTGCCGACCATCTCTCCGCTCTGCTTCAGCGTCTCGATCCTGCGGACATCCATACGGACAGAAGCGTAGAACTTCAATGCGCGTCCACCTGTCGTTGTCTCTGGATTTCCAAACATTACGCCTACCTTTTCACGGAGCTGGTTGATAAAGATAACCACACAGTTGGATTTGCTGATGACCGGTGTCAGCTTACGCAGTGCCTGCGACATCAGTCTCGCCTGCAGGCCGACATGGCTGTCTCCCATATCTCCTTCAATCTCCTGCTTTGGCACCAGGGCCGCAACAGAGTCAATCACAATAATATCCACTGCTCCGGAGCGCACCATCGTCTCAGCAATCTCCAGAGCCTGATCTCCGCTGTCGGGCTGTGAAATATATAATTCATCAATATCTACTCCGATCTTCTTCGCATAAACAGGATCCAGCGCATGCTCTGCATCAATAAATCCTGCAATCCCGCCTCTCTTTTGTACTTCTGCGATCATGTGGAGTGTCACTGTCGTCTTACCACTGGACTCCGGACCATAAACCTCAATCACACGTCCCTTTGGAACACCGCCAAGTCCCAGTGCCAGATCGAGACTCAGACACCCTGTAGGAACCGTCTCTACAGCAACATGACTGCCCTCTCCCAGCTTCATCACAGTACCTTTTCCAAAATCCTTCTCTAACTTTGCAATCGCCGCATCCAGCGCTTTTTTCTTTTCATCACTTGCCATACCGAATCTTCTCCTTTTTACCCGAACAGTTGTTCGCTTCTGTTTATTATACTATTATATGCTCCTTGAATTGTCAAGTAATTTTTTCCATCCTACTCCGTCCCCCTCCTTTCGTTACTGTTTTTCTACAGAAAACAGAGATGATAAAACCATAGAATATCCTCTTTTTATCCATCACAGGGGAAACTCTCTTGAACAGACCTGGAAGAACTCCTTGAACGTCTGGGTTATAACCGAGTATGATACAGCACAGGCGGCTGCATGATAAAGTTCTGTTTTCTATAACTTACAGAACTATCTTATCATGCGGCCGCCCGGGATGCAATCTATTTATTTTAATTCCTGATGAAGAATTTCTCCATTGCTCTCAATCACTTTCTGGTACCAGTAGAACGATTTTTTCTTATACCGGTTCAAAGTTCCTGTTCCATCATCATTGCGGTCAACATAAATATATCCGTACCGCTTTCTCAACTCTGCTGTAGAAGCACTTACCAGATCAATACATCCCCATGATGTATATCCCATGATTTCAACTCCGTCCTCTATTGCTTCTTCAACCTGTAACAGATGTTCTTTCAAATAGGCAATCCGGTAATCATCCTCCACTGTCAGTTTTCCATCTTTTCCTTCTACCAGTTCATCAACCGCACCAAGACCGTTTTCCACGATAAAAAGAGGCTTCTGATAACGGTCATACATCTCATTGAGTGCATATCGAAGACCTTTTGGATCGATCTGCCATCCCCATTCTGAAGCTTCCAGATATGGATTCATAACACCACCCATCAGATTTCCCCGTCCTGCTTCTCCCTGATCCGGATCTGCAGAAGCACAGATACTCATATAGTAACTGAATGAAATAAAATCTACGGTATGCTTCAAAATTTCCTCATCTTCCGGGGCAAACTGCACCTGAATCTTATGTTCTTTAAAATAGCGCTTCATATAGCCCGGATACCGACCTCTTACATGTACATCCAGGAAAAAATCATTCATATGCCGTCTTTCCATCACTTCTATCATGTCATCCGGATGCGGTGTCAAAGGATAAATCGGAATATTAAGTACCATACATCCAATCTTTGCCTCCGGCATCATCTCATGAGCAATTTTAGTTGCCAGTGCACTTGCCACCAGTTCATGATGAACTGCCTGATACAGATCCTGGCGCGATAACTTTTCTTTTTCCGTATAAATCCCGCCGCTCAAAAACGGTTCATGCAAAACCGAATTAATTTCATTAAATGTCAGCCAGTATTTCACTTTCTCTTTATATCTGCCAAAAATCGTTCTGACATATTTTTCATAGAAACCGATCATTTTCCGGTTTACCCATCCATCATATTCTTTCGATAAATGCAATGGTGTCTCATAGTGAGAAATCGTAACCAACGGCTCTATTCCATATTTGTGGCATTCGTCAAATACCGCATCATAAAACGCAATCCCTTTTTCATTTAGCTGCTCTTCATCTCCCATTGGAAAAATGCGGCTCCAGGCAATTGACAGCCGAAAAACCTTAAACCCCATCTCTGCAAACAATTTAATGTCTTCTTTATATCGGTGGTAAAAATCTATTGCCACCAGCTTCATGTTATCTTCTGTCGGAACCTCTGTTCTTGGTCCCACAATTCCTTTTGGTGTCACATCCTGGATATCTAGCCCTTTTCCATCTTCCAGATATGCACCCTCACATTGATTGGCTGCTGTTGCGCCTCCCCACAAAAAATTTTTCGGAAACATTATTCTTCCACTCTCCCTTCTTTTAATACACCATAATGATACAAGGCTCCAATTAAATTTGCATCATTGTAAAACTTACAGTTTGTTATCTCAGGTTTCGGAACATACGGTGTAATTTTACGAATCGGATGATGTTCCATTAATTCATTCATGCTTCTGTTCAAATATTCCAGCAGCAGCGGCTGTTTACTGATTCCTCCGCCAATTGCCACCACATCCAAATCCAGTATCACATTTAAATTATAAATTTGAACTGCCAGCGTATCTGTAAATTCTTTCAGTGCTTTCAATACCGCTTCTTCTCCCTTGTTTGCACGATCAAAGATCTGAATCCCATCCAATTTTTCCGGATCTTCTCCTGTATAAAAAGCTGCTTTTTGGGCAAGGGTCTCTGCGCCGTTTGCCATGCCCCAGTATCCTTTCGCTTCCTCTGATCGTTTCTGATCTGTCAATATATAACTGTATTCACCGGCTGTAAAATGCCCTCCCCTGTACAATTTGTGGTCTATGATTATCCCACCGCCCACACCAGTACCCAGCACTACAACCGCTCCGTTTCTGCAGTCCTTCAGACTACCTTTCCATTTTTCTGCAAGTGCCGCACACTTTCCGTCATTTTCAATCGTCACCGGAAGTTTATATCTTTGTTCCAGTAATTGCACGACCGGAACTTCACTAAAATATGCCAACATTCCTCCGGTCACACAGTAGCCTTTCCGGCTGTCCAACATTCCCGGCATACTGACAGCAATTCCTTCTATTTGTTTCTGATACTTTTCTACAACAACATCCAGTCTCTGCAAAAAGTCTTCCAGCGTATGATCCACATATCCCGGCGTCGGAAATTTGCCTCTTTCCAATATCTTGGCACTTTCATTCATAAGCGCATATTTTACAGCTGTACCGCCTGCATCAATCACCAGATATTTCTTCATCTTACCCTCACCCTTACTATCCAAAATTGATCGCCAGTTTTGCAAAAAAGTCTTCTAACGTCAATCTGACTTCCGCTGTTTTATAAAGCCTGATCTTTCGATAATCCTGCCCGTGAATATAGGTCATGTCATCAGCCACTCTCGGTGCCGGTATCATCTCATAGCTTACTTTTTCCAGTTCCTCCATAAGAACTGCCACAGTCGCCTGATCTCCCAGCCCCCATACTTCTCCATGAGGCCATGCCATATTGTAAACTGCCGCCTTATGATTAAATTCTTCTAACTGCTCAAACAAATATTTGCCTACTTTTCCACATGGATGCACTTTCAACTGCAATTCTGCCAGTGAAACACCAAACTGTTTATATACATCCATTGGAATTTGCCATAGTTCCGCTTTTGAAGCAAAAATTACATTTGCCGCATGAATATCCATCATCAGATTAAATTCAAATCCTCCATTCGGATAGGCGGCTCCTCCGATCCAGATAATCGTAATCCTTTCTGCAATTTCCGGACAGATCAGCAAAGCAGATGCCACATCCGTAACAGCTCCCTGACAAGCAATATACAATGGTCTTTCATCCACTTTCAAAGCTTCTTCGATAATAAATCTGGCGCCCTCTGATTCTACCGGAGTCTGCTCGTCTTCCATTCCCTTTGAAGCGCCCAGAGCTACCGGATATTCTCCTTCTATCCCCATCAGCTCCATCATCCTGATTACTTCATCATAGCTTGCTTTTGCAGTATTCTCCTCTCCGTATTCCTGGGGATTTTTACAAAAATGTCCCGCTACGATTCCCCGCACATCAAACTTGGGAGTCATCAGATGGTGTGCAAGCGCAAACTGATCATCCGCCTCATTTTTACAATCCGTATGAACAATCACTCTTATTTTTTTATTTTCCGGTACTTGATATGCATACTTCCACATACTCTTCTCCTCCTTATCTTTTCCGCTTTCAAAACAGATTTTCTATCCTTTATTCTGCAGTTTGTTCTGCCAGTTTTTTTCTCCGCTCTTTCAATTCACGTTCCATCTGGTCGTACTGTTTATCCAGATCATAGAAATACATCACAACAATACTTACGATATTTGCAATAATCGGAAGAATAACAAATGCAAATAAAATTGCCATATTCGCTTTTGATGACTGCACTGCCACCGTTCCGTCATAAGCTCCCCATGCAAGCAAACCTGCTACAATCGCACTCGCACATGCACTGGAAACTTTATTGGAAAATCCATTGACTGCCATCTGTGTTCCTGCAAGATTCCTTCCGCTCTGCCATTCTCCATAATCTGCCACATCTGCCAGCATAGAAAAATACATGTTGGAACGAAATCCCATTCCGAATCCCATCAGTCCCACTCCCAGGAATACAATCGCCACATTGCTGCCGCCTATCCAGATGATCAAAGACCCCAAAATCTGAATCAAAGTTCCCACAATTGAAATATTTCTTTTACTGTATTTTGCATTGAGACGTGCTGCAATCAACATTGAAAAAATCGGAACAATCGTTGTGATCGTCACTGCCACAGAAGTCATCATCTCATTTCTCACAATATACTTGAAGTAATATGCAATCGCTGCAAACATGCCAAGATATCCCAAAAATAAAAAGAACGTATAGGTAATCATTAACATATATGGTTTGTTTTTTATCAGGTATCCAATATCTTTGATAATACTTGTTTTTTGATTTGTTCTTGGCGGCAAATTGATTTCACGAATACTTGCCACACAGATCAGCATGATCAAAAACACCATGATTCCAAACACAATATTTGTATTTCTATATCCCAGCGCCTGATTTCCATGTCCCAGTTTTTCAATCAGCCACAATGCCATAGATGCAGATGTCAAAGATCCAAGATTCGAGAAAATTGTTCTTGTAGTGGCAATTTTAGTACGTTCCGTGGCATCTGCACTCAAAGTCGGCAAAATGGACCCCATCGGAATATTTACCAGCGTATATCCAAAAGAAAAAATAATATATGTAATATACGCCCATGCCAGTTTTCCACCTGTTGAAAAATCAGGTGTCGTAAATACCAGTACCATTCCAACCGCAAGTACCGGAGCCCCTGCCAGCATCCAAGGTCGGTTTCGTCCCATTTTAGTGTTGGTCCGATCAACCAGCGCCCCAACCATATAATCTGTAAATGCATCAATAAACTTTGTGATCAAAAACATAAACGCAGCACTTGTCGCCGGTATTCCTGCCACATCGGTATAAAAAATAAGCAGATATGTGTTTACCATTAAATACGCCAGATTACAGGCATAGTCTGAAATACCAAACCCAATCCTCTGACGCCAGATAAATTTTTTACTGTTTGTTCCTGTTTCTTTCATCATCACTACATTTCAGTCCTTTCCACTGTTCTTTCCTGTATGACCGGCCGGTTCATTTGATGATGCTATCATATCTGCTTTCCTCTTTTTTCTATATCATATTTCTGCTTTATTTATTATATTTCCATCATTTTTATTAAATTTCTTCTCTTGAAACAAATTCCGGACTTTTATAATAGTCCCTGTACTGCTTCGGCGTCATATTTTTATACACCTTAAATACCTTTCCAAAGTGGCTCTGAGAGGAAAAACACAGATACTCGCTGATCTCTGTTAGAGATGCTTCGGAATATTTGAGCAAGTTTTCTGCTCTTTCAATCCGCATGTGCATACTATATTTCTGAATACTCTCTCCCGTTTCTTTTTTAAATATCCTGGATAAATGGCTTTCACTGACTCCCAGCGCCTCCGCAATATCCGGTATACAAATTTTCTGATGATAATATTTTCGTATATATTCCTTACACTGCTCCGTATACCTTGAGTTTGCTCTTTTTTCTCTTTCTTCTACGACCAGTTTTGCAAAATCATACAAACTCCTTTTCCTATATTCAAAAATTTCTGTCATTCTTTTGCACTGGTCTATCTTATTGATATAAAGATCACTGAGCTTATACGCTTTGGCAGGAGCTGCCCCACCTTCGATTGCTGCTCTTGTTGCCAACGTAATCGAACATATCCCCAGATTTCTTTCGTTTCGGATTTCATTTTCCGAGAGCTTTCCCGCAGTACTTGCCAATAATTCTACTGCCCCTACTACCTCCTCCAGATTTCCCTCACGAATATAATCCATCGTTTTTACTTCTTCCTGATAAGTATGATGATATATATCCTCTGTATCTATTCTTACATCCGCTTCAAGTCCAATCTCCTGTTTCTCGATCAGACCATTCGCATCCAAAATTTCTTCATCTTCGTATTTCTCCTCAATTTTTATATAAGATAAAAGCTCCAATAAAGCTAACAGATTCTGCAGTTTTAGTTTGGGCGGACACTGTTCATTTTCTATCTGATAAGCTTTACAGTATCGGTGTATCTCTACATAAGACATATCCTCAATACAGATTGGTCCCAGCAGAAGCATCTTCGTCATTTTTTCTCTCATCCCACAAAAAATCACTTTATTCTCATCCTGATAAATCACCGGTGTTTTCTGGTTCATGATTCGATTTTTCAGAAGTTCGCGAAGTTCTTCTGATAATATCAGTGGATTGCTTTGCTCTGCTAATACCCCATAACAACTGATTTCATCCGTTTCACAATCCCATTCAAAAATTTTTATATTTGTCATAATGCTGATCTTCGTATATAAATACTCCATTTTCTTATCCTCTCAATCTAAAAAGCCATTTCGTTTCCGAAATGGCTTACAAGAATCTTCACATTTAAATTCTCAGAAATTTATTTTGACTCTTTCATAGATTTCACGCGATCCTGGATCGTCTTATTGAAATTCTCAATCTTACGCTCATAAGACGTATTCATATATTTTGACTGCAGCATAAAATCTGCTGTAGAAAGGTTGTTCGCGATCGGAATATCATAAACAACCGCGATTCGAAGCAGTGCTTTTACATCTGGATCGTGAGGCTGTGCTTCCAGAGGATCCCATAAAAAAATCATAAAATCGATCTGTCCTTCCACGATCTTTGCTCCGATCTGCTGGTCTCCTCCGAGAGGACCGCTGCAGTATCCTTTCACAGGAAGTCCCGTACGCTCTGAGATCAGTTTTGCCGTTGTTCCTGTTCCGCACAGAAAATGTCCTTTCAAAATCTCTTTATTTCTGTCACACCAATCTACAAGTTCTTTCTTTTTTCCATCATGAGCAACCAGCGCAATGTGCTTTGCCTTGCCGATTTCCATGGTCACAAAATTATCATTCAGCATCTTTTTTCCTCCTGTCTTTTACCTTCACTGTGCAGCTTCATCCGTCTACGCCATCTGTTCCATGGAATCAAAACGGATGGCTGCGATCAGACCGATTATCACAGTTACTATCATACTATAAATCAGAGCGATTGGAAAGACTAAATCCATACTTATAAAGATTCCTGCCAACGCTGCGACCATCACCCCGATTCCCAGCACGAACATCTGGAAAAAAGCTCTCACCACATCCTGTCCGGTACGTCCAAGCACATCTCCCACCACGCACTGTGCCAGCACCTTACTGTACATCCGGTTCGCCTGAAGTATCGTGTAGATCAGGATCCCCAGGATTACTTCCAGCACATTTACCTTCCACAAGATTCCGATGGGCACACAGAGTAAAACTCCATCTACAAATGCTTTCACATGCTCCATCAGTGTCGAGTACCACAGCTTTTTCACCGGACTATCCGGAATCAGATAAAGATAGGGTGTTTTAATCTCAGTCTCCCACTTTCCAAGATATCCGCTGAAGATCAGAGTCATATACGCCAGAATTCCAAGCAGAAAAATCTGAGGAATCCCGCTTTCCTGTGCTGTCTCTCGCATCGCAAATGCCATAACGATGCCTATCCCGAGATTCAAAAGTGTCATTTTCGAGAAAATAAACGTTCTTTCTTTTCGATATTCCAAAAGCTGGCGGTAAAAGATTGCCTTTGCTCCGACTGCCTGATAACGGACTGTCATATGGCGGAATTTTTTCTTCTTCTCCTCCAGCCCCATGACCATTTCGCCGTTTTTCTTCCGCTTGATCATTTCTGCATAGGTATCTGCAAATTTTGCCGCGTCCTCATAATAATCTCCATTACACGGCATCCGGTATGCCAGGATCACAAGCAGGATCGTCGTCAGAAGGTACAGAACCATCCCTGCAGCATTGAGCAGATCCGGACTTAAAAGAATCAGATGAAATGCAGAAATCTCCCATCCAATAATTGGAATCATCCGCAGGATCGGCCAGTCAAAAAATGCAGAAACTGCTGCAAAAGATACGCCTTTTTTCCAGAAATACAGAACGATCAGTCCTGTAACCATAAGCAGAAACACCTTGATCCCACGGCCGATCCACTCTCTTGCCTTCTCCGAAATCCGTTCACTGGAATACAGGCAGACCATCAGGCTGATCTCCAATGCCAGATTACAGATACAGATTCCCGCAAACAGCAGAATTCTCCACGGACTGACATCAAAAACTGTAATTCCTGCGATAATAAATATCAGAAAGAACACCACACTGCTCAGATAATTCATCCAGGCTCCATGGATTAGCACGACCTTTGGATCCACAGGCGCATTGAAGATAAAATGTGCATGTGCCGGGCGGAAGAGAATTCCTTTTCTGGATGCATATGACATAAAATTCAGCAAAAACAGATACAACGACCAGACTGTCAGAATGATCACCATTCCTTTTGCACTGTCAAACTTCATCTGCACTGCTAATTCTGCCAGCATCACAGCCAGAAAAACAGCATATGCCGCACAGGCTAACACAACCAGAAGTGTGAGCGGCTTTTTCACTGCTTTTTTCAAATTGTTGATCATACTTCGTTTTGTCAGATACAATAGCGCTCTCACGATTTCTCACCACCTGTCATTTCAAAGAACAGCGCATCCAGATCCTTGTCTCCCACCTCATCCTTCCGGTAAGAACCAATGATCTTACTCTTCTCCATCACAAACATCATATCCCACAGCTCTTCTACCATCTCCAGCATATGCGTGCTAATCAGTACTGTAACTCCGAGAGCTTTTTGTTCCAGCACGACCTCCTTAAGCTCTTTGATCGCTTTTGGATCCAGCCCCACCATCGGTTCATCCAGAAGCAGCACTTTCGGCCTGATGGCAAGCGCACAGCAGATACTCACCTTCTGCATCATTCCTTTGGACAGCTCATTTCCCAGTTTATCCTGCTTGTCATCCAGGTCAAACCGGGCAAGCAGCGCTTCCACCTCTTCATCCGTAATCCCGCTGTTGTAAGCTTTTCTCATGTATTCGATGTGTTCTCTGACGCTGAGTGCATCAAACATGGCAGGCATCTCCGGAACATAGGCAAACTTTCTCTTTGCCTCCACACTTCTGGCAGGAAGTCCCTGAATTCCGATCCGCCCCTGATACCGAAGCAGACCTGCGATACTTTTGATGATCGTCGATTTTCCGGCTCCGTTTGGTCCCAGAAGGATCCCGACTGTACCATCCGGTACAAAAAAACTGACCTCATCCACCGCCAGAGACTTTCCATAGGATTTACTTAATTTCTGAACTTCCAGCATATCATTTCCTCCATCGTGTTTTACACAGCTCACAGCCTGTCTGTGCAGACACAGCAGCTGTCTGACGGGTCTATCATTACTGGTCACACCAATTACGGCTTATCACGCAAAAAAGATTCCCGTTCATTGTACTGTTGATTTGATACAATAATACGAAAATCTTTTCTGTTTGTCAACTCTTTATTCGTCTGCTTTTTCCTGTGTATACAATTTGAACAATGCCTGTGTTCCCTCGTCTCCAAGACCTTCTGCCTGCAGCTCTTCATACTCTGCCAGCACCTGACTTAAGACATTGAGATCCAGACCGCTTATATTGGATTCGATCAGCGCCAGTTTCATATCTTTGATAAAATGCTTCATAAAGAAGCCCGGGCGGTAATCTCCTTCCAGAATCTTCGGTCCGAACAGATCCAGCTGACGGCTTCCTGCCGCACCTGTAGACACAGAATGAAGCACTGTCTGCAGATCCAAACCTTTCGCCTGTGCATAAGCAAGTGCTTCACATACTCCGGAGAGCGCGCCTGCGATCATGATCTGATTCGCCAGCTTACAGTGCTGTCCGCATCCTGCCGCTCCCTGGTAGTTAATATTGGTTCCCATTGCTTCAAACAGAGGCATACATGCTTCAAAATCTTCTTTGTCTCCACCCACAAGGATAGAAAGTGTTCCTGCCTTTGCACCGGTATCTCCTCCGGTTACCGGGGCATCCAGAACATGAAATCCCCGCTTATTCCCCTCTTCATAAATCTTTTGGGCAATCTGCGGACTGGTGGTTGTCATATCGATCAGATACGCACCTTCTTTTGCGCTGTCCAGAATATTCCCTTGATCGAAATACACTTCTTCCACGTCCTGCGGAAATCCCACAATGGTGATCACTGCCTCACAGTCTTTCACGCAGTCTGCAATGCTGTCATGAAAAGTCACACCCTCTGCGATCACATCTTCTACCTTTGCTTTTGTTCTTGCATAAATGTGCAGATCAAAACCTGCCTTTTTCAAATTCCGCACCATGGATTTTCCCATGATCCCGACTCCGATAAACCCGATCTTTTTCATTTTATTTTCCCTCACTATTGTTTTTCTACAACTTCACCCTGTTTTTTATAAATGCTTTTCGCCGGTACAAATCCTCTCACAGAAGAAAGCGGATAAATGTTCGTATGGCTTCCCACAACGGTTCCCGGATTTAAGACACTTCCGCATCCCACTTCTACTTCATCGCCAAGCATAGCTCCGAATTTTTTCAATCCGGTCTCGATTTCACCTTCCGGTGTTTTTACAATTACCAGCTTCTTGTCTGACTTCACATTGGATGTAATAGATGCAGCACCCATATGCGATTTGTATCCGAGAATTGAGTCTCCCACATAATTGTAATGCGGAACCTGCACTTTATTGAACAGGATCACATTCTTCAGTTCTGTCGAATTTCCGACTACTGCCCCTTCTCCCACGATCGCATTGCCACGGATAAACGCGCAATGTCTGACCTCTGCTTCTTTTCCGATGATCGCCGGTCCCGTAATGGATGCGCTTTTTGCTACTTTCGCTGTTTTGGCGATCCAGATATTCTCTCCCTGTTTTTCATACTCCTCTTCGCTGAGTGTATTTCCCAGTTCCACAATAAATCGGGAGATTTTCGGAAGCACTTCCCACGGATAGGTCACTCCCTCAAAAATATCTTTTGCAATTGTCTCATCCAATGTATAAAGTTCTTTTACTGTCAGTTCTTTCATAAATTAACTCTCTCCTTTTTAATTCTCTTTTTTGCGCGATGTCCGGTTTGACGATACCGGTTTTTTATAATATTTTGCAGCCGCATCGTAAAATCCTTTCAGCTGATATTGATTGTTCAGCCGCTTTACGCCTTCTGTCCTGCTGATAATGAAATGATCCAGCTTCTGCATATACTCATCCGGAGTGATCTCTCCGTCTGCCACATACGTCAGCCCTTTCTCCCAGCTGGCCGTCAGTTCCGGATTCAAAAGCGAACGAATGGACTGGTTCACCACATCATACACCATCTCTCCCTGAAGAGTCGGAGTGATGATCTGGGTCTTCTTATTCAGGCTCAGATATTTGATATGGATCAGCTTTTTCAGAATTTCCGCTCTGGTGGCACTGGTTCCGATACCGCTTCCCTTGATCTGGGCACGCAGCTCTTCATCCTCAATCAACTGCCCCGCGTTTTCCATTGCAAGGATCATGGATCCGGAATTGTAGCGCTTCGGCGGAGAAGTCTCTCCTTCCTTCACATCCAGCGCACAAACCGGCAGGAGTGCCCCCTTTTTCAGATTCTGCACCACCTGGAAAAATTGTGGATCCATACTCTGTTCTCCTGCATTTTGCGGAATTCCCGCTACTTTCAGATACCCTTCTTCTGCCAGAACCTTAAAATTCGAGAAAAAGCTCTCCTCCCGTATCTTTACAGTCACCGCTACTTTCTGATATACAGCGGGCGGATAAAAAATACTCAAAAACCGTTTTACAACACAGTCATACACATTCCTTGCCGCCTGGGAGACCGACGAAAGTGCCGAAAGTCCCTGTCCAGTCGGAATGATCGCATAATGATCGGTAATCTGTTTATCATTGACATAACGGGTCTTTACCAGGTTCTTATACGTTCCCATAGCCGCGATTTCTTTTAAATATACTGCCACGGACCCGTATTTTGACAGCCCGTTCAGATTTTTACTGATTTCCTTTGCAACAGCAGTAGACAACACTCTGGCATCTGTTCTCGGATAGGTCACCAGCTTCTTTTCGTATAATTCCTGCACGATCCGCAGTGTCTCATCCGGACTGATCTTAAACCGCTTGGAACAATCATTCTGCAGTTCCGCAAGATTATAAAGAAGCGGTGGGTTCTTCTTCTCTTTCTTCTTTTCGATCGCCGCTATCTGTCCTGTGACAGGCTCTTTCTCCTTCAGATATGCGATCAGCTCCTGCGCCTTTTCTTTTTGTTTGAATCCATTCTCTTTGTATAGGTCAAACGATTCGAAATAGCGGGAGCCTTTGACCGCTTTCCATTCTCCCTCAAATGTTTTTCCCTCAGCTTCCAGAGTCGCAAGCACACGATAAAATGGTGTTTTTACAAATTCACGGATTTCCCGCTCTCTTCGCACTACCATCCCCAGCACGCAGGTCATCACCCGTCCCACTGAGACTACCGCATACTTTGTCTTCAAATATCCGGAAATACTGTTTCCGTATTTTAATGTCAGAAGTCTGGAAAAATTAATCCCCATCAGATAGTCCTCTTTTGCGCGGAGATAGGCCGAAGCGCTCAGATTATCATACTCTGATAAGTCCTTTGCCTGCCGGATCCCGCGAAGAATCTCCTCCTCCGTCTGCGAATCGATCCAGACCCGTTTTCTTTGTTTTCCTGTCACATGTGCTTCCTGCTCCACCAGCCGGTAGATATACTCTCCTTCCCGTCCGGAGTCGGTACACACGTAGATCGTGTCCACATCCTGTCTGTTTAAAAGGGAGCTGACGATCTGGAACTGCTTTGCCACTCCCGGGATCACTTCATACTGAAACTCCTGCGGAAGAAACGGCAGTGTGTTCAAACTCCATTTTTTCAGTGCCGGATCATACACTTCCGGATAACTCATGGTCACTAAATGTCCCACACACCAGGTTACGATGGCTTCTTCTGATTCCAGATACCCGTCCTTTCGCTTTGCATTTAATTTTAAAGCCTTTGCAAACTCCTGCGCCACACTTGGCTTTTCTGCGATATATACTGCTTTCCCCATTCTTATTTATACAATCATCTTTCTGTTTATTCTATTCTTTCTGAAACAACCGTCTCATCTTCTGAAGAAACGTCTGTTTCTGTGGTTTCTTCTCCACTCGTTTTGCCATCAGTGCTTCTTTCATGAAGATTTCCTGTGAATTGATGGCTTTTCCTTCTACCTTCTTTTTGCGGTAGGTTCCGTCACTTGTCATCGCTCTTGCTTTGACATTATCTGCAAGCATTACATGCAGGTTTCTCACCAGCCGTTTTTTGATCTCCTCGTTGAGAATCGGACATGCCACTTCCACCCGTTTCTCCGTGTTTCTGGTCATCATATCCGCAGAACCGATGTACACTTTCTGCTCTGCTCCCGTGCCGAACACAAACACTCTCGGGTGTTCCAGATAGCGGCCTACAATACTGGTCACAGTCAGATTCTCTGTCTCTTCTGCAATTCCCGGCAGAATACAGCAGATTCCACGCACGATCAGATCCACCTTCACACCTGCTCTGGAAGCCTCTGCCACCTTCCGGATAAAATCCATATCCGTCACAGAATTCATCTTCATCACAATCCGTCCCTGTTCGCCCCTTTGAATCTCTTCATCCATCAACGCCAGAACCTTCTGCTTCAAACTGGTCGGAGATACGATCAGATTCTTATAGGTTCCATCCAGATTCCCAATGGACATATTCTTAAAAAATACTGCTGCATCCTCTCCGATCGACTGATTCGCAGTCATCAGCGAATAATCCGTGTACAATTTTGCGGTCTTCTCATTGTAATTTCCGGTTCCGATCTGTGTGATATATTTGATCTCATTTTTACTGCGGTATGTAATCAGACAAATTTTGGAATGTACTTTATATCCGTCAAACCCATAAAGTACCCTGCAGCCGGCCTCTTCCATCCGTTCTGACCATTCAATATTATTCTGCTCATCAAACCGGGCCCGCAGCTCGATCAGAGCGGTCACTTCTTTTCCATTTTCTGCCGCTGCACACAGATATTCTACCAGTCTTGTCTTTTTGGCAAGACGATAGATCGTAATCTTAATGGTCATCACATCCGGATCTGTGGATACCTCTTTGATCAGCTTCAAAAACGGATCCATGCTTTCATATGGATAGGACAGAAGAATGTCCCGTTTCTTTACCTGAGCCATCACGCTTCCTTCTCCCACCTGTGCGGCAGGCTGTGGAGCAAATGGTACATCAACCAATGATCGTTTCATGGAAACAGGTACTTTATCCATAATTGAAAAGATATAATCCAGTTTCATCGGAATTTTCGTTCTAAAAATGCAGGCAGGCGTAATTTTGAATTTCTCACAGAGATATTTCTCTGTCTCTTTATTCAGCGGATTGGCCACTTCCAGACGTACCACTGCCATTCTTCTGCGCTTATTCAATGTCTCCTTCATTATATAGCGAAAGTCTTCATTGTCCGCATAGTTCTCATCGTCAGGAGAAATGTCCGCATTTCTTGTGACACGGATGTATGTGATATCCGATACCTGATACTGTTCAAACACAAGATCCAGATACTCCATGATCACTTTTTCCATCCGGATATAACGAATGTCATGTCCCGGCAGATAAATCACATCTGAAATAAACTGAGGAACAGGAACGATCCCCATCATTTTTTTCTCTTCAAAACGAAGCGTTGCGATCACATACAGTTCTTTATTGAGCAAATGTGGAAACGGATGATTTGCGTCTACGATCTGTGGGGAAAGCAGTGGAAGCACCTGTTCTTTGAAATAATGTTTGACATACTTTTTTTCCTGTGCCTCCAGCTCTTTGAAATCCAGCCCACAGACCCCGTATGGATGCAGCTGTTTTTTTATCTCCGCATACGTCTTATCCCGCTCTTTATAAAGCGGGGCCACTGCCTCATAAATCTTATCTAACTGTTCTTTCGGAGTCATCCCCGATCTGCTGTCTAATGTCTTGCTGTCCACAGATGCCATATCGTAGAGACTTCCTACCCGAATCATAAAAAACTCATCCAGGTTACTGGTGAAGATCGATACAAATTTCATCCTCTCCAGAAGCGGAACACTTTCATCTTGCGCTTCTTCCAGCACTCTCTGATTAAAGCGCAGCCACGACAATTCCCTGTTCTGTGTGTAATTCAAAATTTCTTTTTTCATATGTTTCTCCTTCTGCCGGTTTCACATGAATACTCCACATTGTATCATGTTTTCCATGCAAAATATACCTATTTTTCGAGATACTCCATGAGACGGTCATACTCTCTTTCCATCAGATCATATCCGTGATGATAAAATGCCATCAGATGCTCCTGACTTCTCTCCAGTCTGGACACCGGCTTTACCTGCGGCCGGATCACAAAAATCTTGCCTTCTCTCTCCAGATTCTCCAGCTCATTCAGCGTCCGGTTGTAATACGGTGCACGCCGCAAAAGAGTCCGCAGAAGATTCGGATAAGATCTGTAGGCTCTGCGATACATCCTCTCCACCGCTTTTGAAACCGCCTTCTTGCGATATCCCCGATTTCTTGTCAGAACAACGATGATCTTCTCATTTCCAATATCCAGCGCTCTTTGGATCGGAATAGAATCCGCAAGTCCTCCATCCAGATACGGGATCCCATCAATATTTACGATCGGACAAAGCAGCGGCATACTGGAGGATGCCCGGCAGATTTTCATCAGCCTGTCGGGATCCTGCACCTCATCCATGTACTCCGCTTTTCCCGTCACACAGTTTGTCGTGACCAGCTCACAGTTCATCTCTGACTGAAAATAAGTATCAAAATCAAAAGGATAAATCTGTTTTGGATAAATATCAAAAATCATATCCATATTCATCAGACTTTTTTCTTTTATAAATTTACGCACCCCGTAATAATAGGACAGATTCTTATCTGTGGGGATCATACAGTCTCTTGTCCGTCCGGGCTGCCTTGACACATAGTCCACCGCATTGCAGGCTCCTGCCGAAACACCGATCACATGAGAAGTGTAAAACTCCTGCTCCATCAGATAATCCAGTACTCCCGATGTAAATACGCCTCTTGTTGCTCCGCCTTCTAATACCAAAGTTGCTTTTTGCATATCCATCCCTCACTTTCTTTGTTCCATTATATACTTTTTCCACTTTTTCGCAAACTCCTAATCCTGTTAAATTTTTGCAAAAACACAATATTTCTTTGTTTATTTCATAGAAAGCATACTCCTGACCTTGCCATGTCGTGGGTTCTCATGTTAAGATAAGCGTTGGAATTATTACTTTATATAATAAATAAGGAGTAAAAAATATGATTAGTGCAAACAATGTCACTCTGCGCGTCGGGAAAAAAGCGCTGTTTGAAGATGTCAATATTAAATTTACCGAAGGCAACTGTTATGGTATGATCGGAGCCAACGGTGCCGGAAAATCTACTTTTTTAAAGATTTTGTCCGGACAGATCGAGCCTACCAAAGGGGAAGTAAACATCACTCCCGGAGAGCGTCTTTCTTTCCTGCAGCAGGATCACTACAAATACGATGAATATCTGGTACTGGACACCGTCATCATGGGGAATGCACGTCTGTACGAGATCATGAAAGAAAAAGAAGTCATCTATGCAAAAGAAGATTTCACAGATGAGGACGGAATCAAAGCAAGTGAGCTGGAAGCAGAATTCGCAACCATGAACGGCTGGGAAGCAGAATCTGACGCTGCAACTCTGCTCAACGGACTCGGCATTGAGACAGACCTCCACTACAAATACATGAAAGACTTAAAGGGTGCAGAAAAGGTAAAGGTTCTTCTTGCTCAGGCTTTGTTCGGTAATCCTGACATCCTGCTTCTTGACGAGCCGACCAACCACCTGGATCTGGATGCGATCGCATGGCTGGAAGAGTTCCTGATCAACTTTGAGAACACAGTCATTGTGGTATCCCATGACCGTTACTTCTTAAACAAGGTCTGCACACAGATCGCGGATATCGACTATGGAAAGATCCAGCTCTATGCCGGAAACTACGACTTCTGGTATGAATCCAGCCAGCTTCTGATCCGTCAGATGAAAGAAGCCAACAAAAAGAAAGAAGAAAAGATCAAAGAGCTGCAGGACTTTATTTCCCGGTTCAGCGCCAATGCTTCCAAATCCAAACAGGCAACATCCAGAAAACGTGCCCTGGAAAAAATTGAACTGGATGAGATCAAACCATCCAGCCGTAAATACCCTTACATTGATTTCCGTCCAAACCGTGACATCGGAAACGAAGTGCTGACCGTGGAAGGACTTTCCAAAACCATCGACGGAGTCAAGATTCTGGACAACCTGACATTTACACTGAACCACGATGACAAGGTTGCATTTGTAGGCGGAAATGAGCTTGCAAAAACAGTTCTGTTCAAAATCCTGATCGGTGAGATGGAACCGGATGAAGGTACTTACAAATGGGGAATCACGACTTCACAGGCTTACTTCCCGAAAGACTTCGGCGGAGAGTTCGATAACGATTACACCATCACAGAATGGCTGACACAGTACTCTGAAAACAAGGATGCCACCTATGTGCGGGGGTTCCTCGGAAGAATGCTCTTCTCCGGAGAAGATGGTGTGAAGAGATTAAAAGTCCTCTCCGGTGGTGAGAAGGTACGCTGCCTGCTCTCCAAGATGATGATTTCCGGCGCAAATGTTCTGTTATTAGATGAACCTACCAACCATCTGGATATGGAATCCATCACTGCGCTCAATAACGGTATGATCAAATTCCCGGGAGTACTCTTATTTACTTCCCGTGACCACCAGATCGTGCAGACGACTGCAAATCGTATCATGGAGATCGTACCGGGCGGAAAACTGATCGATAAGATCACAACTTATGACGAATATCTCGAAAGCGATGAGATGGCAAGAAAGCGCCAGACTTACACTGTCGAGACAGAAGAGGAAGATTAGAACATTAAAAATACGGAAAGAATCCCCGGATGTTGGGTTCTTTCCGTATTTTTGTTTTAATAATATAGTTTATCTTCTTCGATAATTTTGGGGATGCCCCCCTCTACTTCCACGATCGTCACCGCACAGTTCTTTGGCACTCCCATCTGCCAGAATTTTGCCGGACTCCATTCATTTTTGATACAGTTTTTCATTGCCGTGACTGCAGCACCATGCGTAGAAAGCAAAATCATCTTATCCTGCAATTCTGGATTTTGATATAACGCTTTCAGAAAGCCGTCCACTCTCTCCATCAACTGTCCAACGGACTCACCCTCTCCCTTTGGGATGTAATTTGCAGTATCATCAAAGAACTTCACAAACTCCGCACTCTGCGGATCCAGACCTTCTCCTCGGTACACAATGCCTTCATAATCACCAAAGCAGATCTCCTGTATCTGAGGTTCCTCGATCAAGGGGATCTTTCTCCCCTGCAAAACAATCTGTGCTGTTTCTTTTGCTCTGGATAAAGGGGACGTATACGCCAGATCAAAAGAAATCCCCCGCAGTCCTTCTGCTGTCTTTTCTGCCAGTTCTCTTCCATATGCATTGAGAGGAATATCTGCTCTCCCCTGCACTTTCTTCGCTTTATTCCAATTCGTTTCGCCATGTCGTACCATATATAATCTCACCGTTGTTTTCCTCCTAAGATATGTTCTTTTATCCGATCACTCTGTCCCTTAGTATACGCATATTTCCTGTCTCCCGTCAACCGTTCTTTGTTCCTTTCCGCTTGCAAATTCGCCTGATTTTGTCTATAATAATGACACATAAAAAAACAAGGAGATTACCATGGAAAAAATTACAAGCTTTACGATCGATCACATCAAACTGACTCCGGGACTTTACGTTTCCAGAAAAGATCTTGCAGGAGATACCCCGGTTACCACGTTTGATATCCGTATCACAAATCCCAATGAAGAACCTGTTCTAAATACTGCAGAAGTACATACCATCGAGCATCTTGCCGCTACCTTTCTTCGCAACCATGCAGAATATGGCCCAAAAACACTCTATTTCGGACCAATGGGATGCCGCACCGGATTCTATCTGCTTCTTATCGGTGATTATGAATCCTGCGATATTCTTCCTTTGATGAAAGAGATGTTTGCTTTTATCGCATCTTACGATCAGGAAGTTCCCGGAGCCTGTGCAAAAGACTGCGGAAACTTTCTGGATATGAATCTGCCGATGGCCAGATTTGTTGCACGAAAATACCTGACTCAGGTTTTGAATAAAATCACCGAAGAGCAACTCGTTTATCCACAATAGAACAGGAGCATATCATGGGGAAAAAACAAACATTTGCATCTGATACTTCCCAGCGAAGTATCACCGACTGGATTCGTGCACTCCTGGTTCTTCTTTTGGGGCTGATCATTGCGCATCTTGGTGTTACGCTCTTTTTGCTCTCGGCACTTGGCACCGATACTTTCACAGTATTTATTCAGGGGTTATCCCGGGTTGCAGGATTGTCTGTCGGAACTGTGCACGTCATTGTTCTGTGTATTTTGATGGTTCTGATGTTGTTAACAACCAAAGGATATGTCAAACCCGGAACCATTGTCTGTGCATTTTGCGGAGGCCCTATCATTGACTTTTTCACCTGGTGTTTCAAAGAATACATCAATGCTTCTTCAGGAATGCCGGTTCGTATCATCAGCGTTCTGGTCGGATGTGCGATTCTCTCTTTGGGAATGTCTGTTGTAATCAACAGCAATGCCGGCACCGGACCGAATGACCTGGTTGCCATCATCCTCTCCGACAAACTCGAACGGATTGAATTTCGCTGGATACGAATGGGATGTGATGCTTTCTTTGTAAGCCTCGGATTTATCCTTGGCGGTACAGTTGGTGTCGGAACAATTATCGCCATTTTTCTGACAGGACCTATGGTTCAGTTTTGGCTTCCAAAAACAAAAGTTTTACTGCAAAAAATCAGAGTGTAAAGCATCATGCTTTACACCCTGATTTTTTATCACCTTTTTTTAAAACTTCCTGCCGGATATACAAAAAAGTTTTCTCCTCACCCTGTTTTGCCAACATGATCAACAGTTTTTCAAGCAGCGCTTCTGTTTCCTCATGCATCAGATACTGCCCTTTCCCTCCCAGGAAATAATCCAGAGGATCCCGGTCTGTATAGGCAGTTCCGCGATATACCTTGCTTGCAGCAATTCGGTCCAGAAACATCTCCACCACATAATTGACCGGCATTTTCATTCCTTCGAGCACGGCACCATGCGTTCCGTAATCAATCCAGTATTCATAATGATGCTTATTGCGCCCTTTATGATGCAGCCAGGCAGAAGAATACCCCTTTTCCTCCCGCTCTGCATTATTCGGACTTCTGGTTCCCTGGTAATATCGACACCCCACACGAAACTCTGTCCATCCGTATTTTGACAGATCATGGAGCAGCCCCTGTCTGTACAAACCTACCTGAAAGCATGCCTTCATCACAAGGAGCTTATGTTTTGTGATCGTACCAAAATGTCGGAGTGCGTTCATCTCTGAATTTCCTTTCTATCTGCCTTGCAGCAGAATTATTGTCCTTGCCTTTACCTCTATCATCTTCTGCTCTTTCAGACACTCTGCCTCATCTGGCACCTCTTCTGTTCCTGCAACCTGATACCATTTCATTTCCTTTTTCAGAGCCGGAAGAGCAAATTCGTGTGCTTCCCAGTGCATATTATATGCGACAAACCAAAATGTATCTTCCCAGCTGTAGAGAACTCCAAGCTGTCTGCTGACTACTGCATCCTGTACCTGCCATGCACTTTCTCCGTGATAAGAGACAT